>JACPQU010000023.1 GCA_016190305.1 Bacillota bacterium | reverse complement strand
CCTGAAGCCCTTAACCTCTCCCTGCACAGGATCCATCAAGCCCTGGGTTACCGTCCCACCCGGCGGCTTCGCCAGGCCGTCGCCGAACTCGTGGAACTGGTGGCCGCCAGATCCACGTCCGGTGCCGCCACATCCAAGTCCGGTGCCGCCAGATCCACGTCCGGTGCCGCCACATCCGGCAGCGTCCCCACCGGCGCCTCATCCATCAGCACCACCACATCCGGAACCATCCCTGCCGATGCCGTGGTCACGCCCGGCAACCGTCCAGCTGCTGCCGGCGGCAGGGACGGGAACGGCACCGGAAAATCGACTGCGGGCGGAAGCGGGCAGATCTGTTGAAGTTCAATGATCTGCCACCCCGGGGCACAGGTTCCCGGGAGTTGTGGTCATGGGAGAAAGGATACATCGCGGGCTTCACGGCCCTCCGGGAGGCGGCCCGGCGCGACGGGTGGCGGGCCGCCCTGGCCGAAAACATGAGCGGGGTCGATCCCGCCCTCTTGCCAGACCTTCCTCCCTTTCCATTGGTCTCAGATTCGTGCCTCATAAAACCCTCACCTATGACCGGGGTATCTTCCTCCGGCCAAGCCTGGGCTGCAGGAGGCGGTGGATGTTGGGGCGGAGGCTCGAACGCAGGTATCCCCGGAGGATATATGATCTCTGCGGCGGAACTGGCCTGCCTGGCGTCCGTAGCCATCCGTGAACGCCGCTCGTTCTCCTACGTTTCCCTCGGAGATACCGAGGTGTTGGCCCTGGGAGCGGGAGACTGGTGGAGCCCCTGGAGCCGGCCGGATTGGCCCCCCTGGCACGGTCTACGAAACGCCGGGTATCCCCCTCCGGATGATCGGAAAGGGTGGGGGCGGGCCCGCGACCGGCTGGCCGGAGCCCTGGCCTCGGCCAGTGTGATCGGGATCCCGGCCACCAGGTATTTCGAAATCCAAGAGTTAGCCCTCGGAGCGATCACCAGGGCCTGCTCCTCTGCGGGAAGACCGGTTTCTGTCCAGCTTGAGCCCACCTCAGTTCCCTGGGACAGAATGCTCCTCGCCGACTCGGTGGCCTACGCCTACCTGCTGGATTCCGGCCTCCTGGCCGGGGTCATCACCGGTGTCCAAGCCCCTTCTCTGCTCCTGGTGGGAAACCACACCCCGGCCTGGAAGCTGGTTCTTGAAGCGGAAGGGGCCCTGGTATCCGCCGTGGTGGCGCCGGTCAAGGGCCTCGCGGCAGTGGATGAAACATTAGATCGCTGCGGTGAAAAACCCTTTGACCTGGCCCTGGTGTCCGCCGGAGCAGCCGGGGTGCTCCTCTGTCCCGCCATCGCGCATCGTTTCGGCTTGCCGGCCCTGGATTGCGGCAAGGTCGCCGCCGATATGTCCTTCGGCCTGCGCACTCTCCGGCCGGGTTTTCCCACTCGCTCCCAGCCGCCTTGGCCGTTGCTGATCGAGGCCGACTCCTCGGGAACAGGGGAAGCCACGGGCTGGACGCGGCGCGGCAGTGCCTCCTGGGCCGGTGGTTACCAGGAAGGCAGTCGGGCGGCTATCCACCTCGCCAGGCAGACCGGTTACCAGGACCTATTAAACCAGTTGGTACCCCCGCAACGATCCTGGCCCCTGGGCGTACCCATCTGGAGAGTGCTCCGGGCCGGAAGCTCGGGGTCTGGGGAAAGTGGAGCGGGGAAGCATGAAACCGGGGAGCATGAAACCGGGTGGCCGGATGCCGGTTCTTTCCTGCTGGGGGCCGCGGAAGTGACGCAGCGGATCGATGACGCCCTGGAATATGCCCGTACCGGGGTTCCAGGGGGATTCATGCCCCGTGAACCCTTGACGCCGGGCTGGTCCCTGGCCATCCTTGACCGGCGAACTTTCCCCATCCTGGCCGACCAGGACGACGGGCCCATGTTACTTCAGTTACTCACCAAGGCCTCTCTCCTCGGGCTCGCGATCCCAGGCCCCATAGATCCCCCCCAGAGGCCGGGGGGGTCGAAGGAACTGGGTAGGTCGGATGAACTCGGGGGGCCCGGAAGGCCGGAACTGACTCACCCCGAGATCGGCGCATTCCTCGCATGGGGCCGGGAAAGCCCCCTCCGGCACTGGATTCTGGGGCCCCATGGTCCTTCCGGAAAGGGAATTGCCGTGGTGGAGACAGGCTCCGCCGTGCAGCGCGCCTTCCAGACCGCCGGTCTTCCGCCTCCCTCCCGGCGCGTCATGCTTCCGGATCTGCGGCAGCCTGGAAGAGGCGGGCTGGAGGAGACAGCGGGCCGGGCCCTGGACGGGCTTACCGACGCTGATTACCGGCTGGTAATCGTGAACGCGGGCGGTCTCTCACCGGCCCTGGCAGTGTTGATCGCCGAAAGCCTGCGGGCGGTCGTCCTAGACCTGGGAGAGATCTGGGAAAGCTTGAGCCGTCCCTGGTCCCTCTTCGCCCCGGGATGGGCCGGGCGATACCTGCGCTGGTGGGAACGGATGGGATCTCAGCACCGCAAACATAACGGATAGGCAATTTTACTAAATGCTCAGGCGATTCTTTGTTCCCCAGCTTTCCCTTTACTAAGGAAACGGCAGCAAGTTTCCGGCCGGGGCCCCGGAGACGGTCTCCGGGCGAAGGGCTTCCTCCACGTAGCTTCGCAAGGATGGATAGTTCCCGGCCAGGAGGATGGTGATGGCCAGGATATACCGGCGATGACGCTCAAGGACCTTTCGACCTACGCCGGTTCGCTCGATGAGTTCGTTTATGGGCAGGCGGCCTTTCCGGGCGCGGGCCAGAAGCGCCGGATCGCCGGCCAGGGTCAAGGCAGCTTGAAAAGCCCGGTGGCGGGTGCTCCTCCGCAGCGGGCTGACCTGGGACAGGACCGCCAGGCTGAGACCGGATGCGGCCAGTTCCTTTCGATAGCCCTGAATCTCCTCCCGGAAATCAAGCCCCTCACTCTCCCGCCGCCAGCGATCCCAGGCCCCCTGCGCGAGGGCGCGCCAAGCCGCCGGGCGGGTTTCCCGCTCGTCCTCTCCGGGACTTTCTCCTTCCGCCGGCAGACCATAGGGGCAGGCCCGTTGATAAACCCGCTCCCGGCGATAATAGTCCGCCAGGCGCCAGCGGATGGTACGACGGGCGAAGGCCAGGAAGCGGGACCCCCGGTCGGCTTCGAACCGGGTGGCGGCTTCAATGAAGGCGGTCATGGAGATGCTGGCCTCGTCGGAGCAACTGTTGACCCGGCGGCCGATTACGCGGGAAGCGGTGGAGTAGATGAAGGGGAGGTACCTGGTGATAAAGTCGGCCCAGGCATCACGGTCGCCTTTACGGGCCCGTTCCATTAACAGGACGTTTTCCGGCGGCAGATCATCGATCTTCAACCTGACCGGCCTCCCTTCGGCAACCGGGCGGTCTCGGATCCCGAGACCCACGGTTTTGCGCCCCCGGCTCACGCCGGGTTCGCCTTTTCGAGGAGTGCGGTAACCAACAAACAATTTTCGCCCTGCTCCGGGCTCTTTCCTCCGTCTGTTTCCCTTTATCTCGACATGATCTAGACGTTAACTCAACGTCAACAGACGCTATCCCGATTCGGTCGCCCCCGGTTGGGATGGTGGTTGTTGGGATGGTGGTTGTTGGGATGGTGGTTGTTGGGATGGTGGTTGAAGCACGAATGAGAACCGGGTTCCGAACCCGAGGCTATTGTCGGTGTACCAGGCGATCGAAGGGGAGAACCGGTAGAGTGCGGCCTTCTCCATAGCCCGGCTGAGGGTTCCCCCGGAAGACCGGAAGCCGGCCACGTAAGGAAACTTCCGCAGGAAAAGAGCCATAGCCCTGGCCTTCTCGATCCCCCCGTTCACCGCTTCCGCCCATCCCTCCAGTTGCAGACCCTTGATCTCCCGCCAGTCGTGGTAGTCTTCGTGGATTGTCGCGGCGACGGGCGACCCTGCCGTGATATTCCGGCTGTGCCTGCTGCCCGGATCGGAAAGGAAATAGAGGCTCCAACCCCGGCTGGCGTAGAAGACGGCAGCCGCCTGGGGACCCCCTTCACCCAGGGTGGCAAGGGTGACCACATGGTGCCGGAGAAGGTAGGAGCGCGCCCTCTTTTTCAGATCCTTCGGCTGTAGAACTTGCTCCAATTCAAACCCTCCACTACCCTCCACGGTCCAACCGGCCTGTTCCAAAGGGAAGGCTGAGTTGTTCCCGATGGGAAGGAAAAAGGAGTCGGCCAATATAATATCCTTCAAAAATCTTTTTTTCCCGGTCGGCCGCACAATCACCTTTCCTGTCAGGATACCTTAAGATCTCAGTTGTTAAGATTCCTGAAAATGGAAAGGCAAGCCGAACGGAGAAGATTACAACCAGATGACTCCGCCAGAGGAACGGGTAGAGGGAACGAGTATCACAAGGGGGTCCGAAATGCCTGCCACCAAGAAGATCGAACTTACGGTCAACGGCCAGTCCAGAACCGTCGAAGTCCCATCGGGTAAAAACCTGCTGTACGTTCTTCGGGAGGACCTGGGTCTCACCGGCTCAAAAGACGGTTGCAACAAGGGGCACTGCGGCTGCTGCGGGGTGATCATCGACGGGAAGTTCGAACTTTCCTGTATGATCTCCGCCGAGAAAGCCCAAGGGCGGAAGATCGAGACTATCGAGGGCCTCGGCACCCCCGACAACCTCCATCCCCTCCAGGAGGCGTTCGTCCGAACCGGCGCCATCCAGTGCGGGTTCTGCACCCCTGGAATGGTGATGGCTTCCAAGGCCCTTCTCGACAAGAACCAGAACCCGACCCAGGACGAGGTCACCAGGGCCGTCAACCCGGTCCTTTGCCGCTGCACCGGTTACCGCAAGATCTTCGAGGCCGTCCACCTCGCCGCCCGGATCATGCGGGGCGAAGAGGAAAAGGAGCGGGAGTTGATCCCGGCCGGAACCGCCATCGGGCAGCGGGTCCCGCGCATCGATGGGCCCGCCAAGGTAACCGGGACCGCCCTTTACGCCGCTGACCGGACAGCGCCCGGGATGAACCATATCAAGGTGCTCCGAAGCCCCCATTATCACGCCGAGATCGTCTCCATCGACGTCTCCGAGGCTGAAGCTTCGCCGGGCGTGGTAACGGTGCTTACCGCCGCCGACATCAAGGGGAAGAACGTGATGCCCCCCGACCAGCACATCCTTTCCCCGAAGAAGGTGCGGTTCGTCGGGGACCCGGTCGCGGCGGTGGTGGGTAAGACCCCCGAGGACTGTGAGCGGGCCCTTCCCAAGATCAAGGTGGAGTACCGGGTGCTGCCGGCTGTCTTCGACCCGGTGGAGGCCATGCAGGATGGTGCGCCCCAGGTCCACGACAGCGGGAACCTGGTGGTGCACCAGAAGCTGGTGAAGGGGGACTTTGAGCAAGGGTTCGCCGAGGCGGACGTGATCGTGGAGAACGAGTACTGGACCCCGTGGGGCGAGCACGCCTATATGGAGCCCGAGGCCTGCCTCGCTGTTCCCGACGCTGACGGCGGGGTGACTCTTTACACCACCACCCAGCACCCCCATGGTTACCAGGTGGGAATCAAGGAAGTGCTGGATCTGCCCGCCGAGAAGGTGCGGGTCATCGGAGATGTGGTGGGCGGGGCCTTCGGCGGAAAGAGCGACCATACCCATTCCGCCATCGCCGCCTTGGCGGCCGTCAAGACGGGGGCGCCCGCCAAGATCGTCTACAGCAGGGAAGAATCCCTCCTGGTCTCCACCAAGCGCCACGCGTTCCATATCAAGTGCCGCACGGGGGCTTACAAGGACGGGCGGCTGGCCGCCCACCAGTTGACCATCGTCTCGGACACCGGAGCCTACATCTCCGCCGGACGGGGGATCCTATCCAAAGCGACCTACTTCGGCTGCGGGCCCTACAACATCCCCCACGCCGTCGTGGAGACCTTCGGGGTCTACACCAATAACCAGATCGCCGGCCAGATGCGGGGCTACGGCAAGCAGCAGGTGATGTACGCCGTGGAGTCCCAGATCGACCAACTGGCTAACAAGCTTGGGATCGACCGTATGGAGATCCGCATGAAGAATGCCCTCCGCGAGGGAATGAAGAGCCCCGTGGGCCAGCCCATCGAGGAGAGCCCCGGGGTCGTCGAGTGCATGGAGGCGATCCGGCCTGCCTACGAGGCGGCCCTGGCCCGTCGCGGGCAGGCGCGTCCAGGATGGCGCCGCGGGGTGGGGATTGGAACCGTCTATCTGGGCATCTTCCGGACCGGGGGCGGCACCGACCCGGCGGCCCATGCGTGTTGCACCCTCCTCTCCGACGGGCGGGTGGAGTTCGCCACCGGGTACTCCGACGCCGGGCAGGCCGGGACCACCGTCCTGGCGCAGATCGCCGCCGACGCCCTGGGGATGCCCCTTTCCAACCTGGTGGTCGCCGCCGGCACCAGCGCTCAGCCTGATGCCGGCCGGGTAAGCGGCAGCCGGCAGACCTATATGTCCGGAAACGCGGTGGTCGACGCGGCCCGGAAGTTCCGCGAGGCCCTTTTGGCCTCCGCCGCCGACGCCTTGGGCCTGCCGCCCGGGGAACTGGAGATCTTGGACAGCCGGATCAGGTCCAGGAACAATCCGGAGGCGGCCATCAGCTTCGCCGATCTGGCCAAGCGCGGCCCCGTCTCCGCTGACGGCAGCTACGCCGTACAGATCCCCAAACCGGATCCCGAGATCGCGTCTCGCCTCTCTCCCGGTACGACCCGGGAGGTCTTGAATCAGGGCTTCCACGAGATCCTCACCGGCTGCGCCCACATGGCGGAGGTGGAGGTCAACATGCGGACCGGCAAGGTGGAGGTGCTGAAGATCGCCGCCGCCCACAACGTCGGCAAGGTGATCAACCCCCTGTCCCTCGAGGGCCAGTTCGACGGCGGCTGCCTGGGCGGGGTCGGCTTCGCGATCAAGGAAGAGTTTATCCCCTACCAGACCAAGACCCTCGGCCAGTTTCAGATTCCGAGGGCCAAAGAGGCCATCCCTGAACTGGATTACCTCTTCGTGGAGGTCCCGAGCCGCAAGGGGCCCTACGGAGCCCAGGGCAGTGCCGAGTTCACGCCTGTACCGACCGGAGCGGCGGTCATGAATGCCATCGCCGACGCCTGCGGCGTCTTTGTAAACCGGCTTCCGGCCACCCCCGCACGCCTGAAGGAGGCCATCAAGCAGGCCCGGTAGGCGACCAGTTCCCTTCATCCAGGAGTTTATGGAGTTCACGGAAAGGACCCCGATTCGGGGTCCTTTTTTCTGTAAACAAACAGGCGATCTTCCCTGGCCCCTCGGGACCCGCCCCCGGCTGCCGCGCATAGACTTGGGATGGAACACATCGGGCACACCCCCGCGAAATCCGGCACTATCGTGAATCCCGGCACCGGACCCGGGATCGTCCAAGCACCCGGCAGGAGGTCACCGCCATGTTGCATCTCGGGATCATCGGAACCGGCCGGATCGCCAGGATCCATCTTGATACCCTGAAAGGTTTGCCCGGGATCCGGATCGCGGCCCTGTGCGATCTTGATCCGTCCGCTCTCGCCCTCGCCGCGAAGCGGGTGACCAACTTATCTCCCGGCGCGGATCTCCGGCTCAGCCGGGACCCTGCCGAACTCCTGGAACTGCCCCTGGACGGTCTCCTCATCTGCACCCCCAACGACACCCACAAGGACCTGGCTGTCGCGGCCCTGGCGGCGGGGAAACCGGTTTTTTGCGAAAAACCGATGGCCCTCTCCGTGCGCGATTCCCTGGCCATGGCGCGGGAATCCCGTTCCAGGGACCTGCCCCTTCAGGTGGGCCATAACTACCGGCACTCCGATATTTTCCGGAGAGCGGCCGAGATCGCCGGATCCGGCCGCCTGGGAGAGCTGACTCTCATCGTCGTCCGAAACTTCAGGGGAACCTGGACCACTGGGTGGCGCTTCGAGGAAGGGATCTCCGGCGGCACCATGTTTGACGATAATATCCACTTCTTCGACCTGTTCAACTGGTTCTCCGGTTCACAGCCCGTCCGGGTCCGCTGCTTCAAATATGGGGAGATGCGGCCTGCCACGGCGCCTCTGACCCACTCCGACCAGGAACGAAGCCTGGTCACCGTCGAGTATGACAGCGGGCTGGTGGCGAACCTCCTTTTTTGCGCCCCCACGGCCTACCGTGCCGAGGTCGAGGTGGTCGGAACCGAGGGACGTCTTGAAATCGGGCTGGGTCCGTGCCGCCTGGTCCT
>JACPQU010000184.1 GCA_016190305.1 Bacillota bacterium | reverse complement strand
GCCCATTTCGGAAGGACTCGAACGGGCCAGCAGGACGACCAGGATCCCCGGGACGACGAAGGTGCCACCGATGATCAGAAGGGAGATCCGCCAACCGTACTGCAAGATCCAGACCATGGCGAGGGGGGAGAAAACGAGTTGCCCGACTGAGACCCCGGCGAAAGCGATGGACAGGGCGGTCCCTTTGCGTCGCACGAACCACCGCGAAACAACGGCTGAACTGGGAACCATTCCCATTCCGCTGAAACCGATGGCCGCCACCACCCCCTGGAGAACGAAGAGCTGCCAGAGAGTGCTCATTCCAGCCATCGCGACAACCGCAACCCCAAAGAAAATCACCCCGAGCCCCATGACAACCCTGGGATGCCGTCGCTCGATCAAGATGCCCCAGTAGATCTGCATTACCCCGTAGAGCCAGGTGAAGATGGAAAAGGCCAGGGACATGGTGGATCTGGACCAGCCGAACTCCCTGGCGAAGGGATCCATGAAGACGCCGAAAGTATACCGTGCCCCGTAAGAAAAAGCGAGGAGGGTTGAACAGAGGGCAACCATGATCCAACCGTAATACAGCCCGCGCTTGCGGCCCGTTACGGGCTCGCCGGCGCGGGCATCCAGCGACCGTGCCAAAATGGAGACCCCCTCAATATATCCCGGTCTCAAGATCAATCTGTGGCACGATCATTCCACCTGATCAAACCGTTAACCTTCCAACACCGGCAAGCCTGCCTGCCCATCCAGCTACGTTTGCGTTAATCCCCGGAAGCGCGAAGCCCCCCCATAAGGAACAGAAGAGCGGCCAGGAGAGCCAGGGCTACCGCCACCTTGCCCGCGATCACCCACGGGCTTTCCAGCAGATGCACGACCGTTCCCCCGTGGGCGAGCGTGATCGTCGGAGACAGTTTTGTGAATAACCCTGTCAAGCTGTTTCCTCCTCTTCCGAAATCGGCCGTCTCAAACTTTAACCGATGAGACCGAAGATGACCTTCCCGAAGATCGCGAGCATCAGGTCCTCCAGTAATTCGATCTTCCCGCTGATCAGGAGCACTCCGATTCCCGCCAGGAGCAAACCACTGGCCCTGCCAAGATTCCGCCGGAGCACCGGACGCTTTTTCAAGGCCTCGATCCAGCCGTCGGCCCCCGCGGCGGCAGCCACGAAGGGAATGGCCAGGCCCAAGGCAAACAGCCCGGTGGTGAGCACCCCCTGGTACCACGAGGTCGTCCCCACGTAAGCCAGGAGGGCGAGGAAAACGGTGCCTCCCACACAAGCCACGCATCCGATACCCAGCGAGACTCCCATCATCGATGAGGTCAGCAGCCGGATTCTTCCCGCCTCGGGCCTCACCCGGTAACGCCACCGCGGAATGTGCACCCGGAAGGGGAGCCTGGCCTTGCCCAGGAACCCGAACCCAGGAAGGCCGATCACCTTCAGCCCGAAGTAGATGACCAGGAGGCCGGCCATTACATCGATCATCTCCCGGTAGGGGCCCAGGGTCTCCTCCAGGCTGCGGTCAAGGTAGGAGCCGGCCAAGCCAACTACCGCGCCGAGGCCGATGTAGACCACGGAGAAACCCCCGACGAAAAAGAGCACGTTGCGGAAGATCTCTCTCCGCTTGGGCCGCCCGATCTCCTTGATGCGTATTCCCTCACTGTTGGATTGGGCGCCTGAACGTTCCCCCGAAGAGGCGCTGGATTGACAGCATGATCGGTTGCCCGAACGTACACCGGGTTGTTCTTCAAGCCCCACGCGGCCGGCTCCGGCTCCGGCACCGCCCCCGGAGGCGTCCCCGGCAGCGATCCCGGTGACCAAAGCGGTGTAGTAGGCGCCTACGTGCAGAACGCATGGGGTGAGGAGCACCAGGAATCCACCCAGCAGGGCGACGGCCAGGGAAAGGCCTGAGGCCAAGTTTCCGGTTCGCCGGGGATCATGGGCCCCCGACGCCGGGAGATCCCAACTGATCACCCGCTCTTTTTGCAAGCCTACCCCGCGTACCATGATCTCGAAACTGCGATCGGGCCCGTCAATGGGAAGACCCTTCCGGTCATACCTGGGGAGAAGAACCAGGTACAGGTTATGGTGGTCCGTTGAAAGATATGGACGCCCCATAGCCGGGTACTCGATCCCCTGGTCATCACGGAGGGTGATTTTTCCGTCCAGATTCACCCCCGTGATGTCACCGGCATGGGTATCCAGGGCCACGATGAAGGGGATGGTGACCTCCCGGTACTTCTCGATGGTCTCCCGGAAAGCGGAACGCCGGGCCAGTTCGTCGTTGACCAGAGTTACCGTGACCGTGATCTCGTCGGCGCGGCGGAGGCCGGAGTCAACCTTGGACAGGGTGCTGCCTTGATCCAGGCGGGGTGACAACCAGACCCCCAGCCCGGCGAACAGGGTCAGGGTGATGATCGTGACCAAGAGCCACTTCCCGCTTCGCACCGGAGATCACCTCCTTTACTTGACCGATGCCGAATTACTTGACCTATGCCGAATCGATGCAGCAAGGCCGCCATGGGAACGGGATCCCTGCCAGGGGAACCCGGCCCGGCGTTTCTTGATGGTGACGCCGGGCCGGCCCCAATTCAACTCCTCGACCTGGTTAAGCACTCGACTTCACTACTCGACCGTCACCGTACCGACCATCCCGAGCCGCCAGTGATCCCCGGTGGTGCAGAAGATCTTGTAGGTGCCGGGCTTGTCGAAAGTAAGGTCCCACTTCGCTCCCATTTCCACGGTCGGTCCCTTGATCTCGGGCTCCGCTCCGGGTTCACCCACGTTGACGTTATGCTCAACCTTATCCTGGTTGACGAAGGTCACGGTGGTGCCGGCTTTCACGGTATAGTTCTTGGGCTGGAACTGGACGT
>JACPQU010000183.1 GCA_016190305.1 Bacillota bacterium | reverse complement strand
TCTTCCCCCTGGTCTCGAAGCGGGGAAAGGCATAGAATGTCCCACCCGGCAGGAGGCAGGACACCCCGGGGATGTCGTTCAGCCCCGCCACGAAGAAATCCCTGCGCCGCTTGAAGGCCGCCACCATATCGGTGATGGGTGTCTGGGGCCCCTCCAGGGCGGCCACCGCCGCCTTTTGGACAAAGGTGGTCGCGCAGGTCGTGGAATGCTCCTGGACCTTCAGGATCTGGGTGATCAGAGCCGGCGGCCCGGTCACGTACCCGAGACGCCAGCCGGTCATGGCATAAGCCTTGGAGAAGCCGTTCACCGTCAGGGTCCGCTCCTTCATACCGTCGAGGGAGGCCGCGCTGACGAACTCCTTTTCCCCGAAGACCAGCCGCTCGTAGATCTCATCCGAGATGACGATCAGGTTGTGACGGACCGCCAACTCCCGGACGGCCTCCATCTCCGACCTTCCCAGGAGCATCCCGGTGGGGTTGCTGGGTGAATTGAGGATGAGCAGCTTGGTGCGGCTGGTGATATGAGCCGCCAGCCTCTCCGGATCGAGGGCGAAACCGTCCTCGTGCCGGAGCCCGACCGGCACCGGCTGGCCTCCGGCCATGAGCACCATCGGCTCGTAGGAAACCCAGCCGGGTTCCAGGTAGACGGCCTCGTCGCCGGGATCCACCAGCGCCGCGATGGCCGCGAAAAGGGCCATCTTGCCTCCGGGAACGACCATGATCCCCTTGGCGGGATCAGCCTCCACCCCATTTTCTTCCCGCAGCTTCCTGGCGATGGCCTCCGTCAGTTCCGGGATTCCGCGGGCGGGGGCGTAACGGGTCAATCCTTCCCGCAAGGCCTGGATTCCCGCCTCCACGATGTGGCCGGGGGTGTCGAAATCAGGTTCCCCGGCCGCCAAGCTGACGACATCCTCGCCCTGCGCCTTGAGCTTCCTCGCCTTGTCCATCACGGCCAGGGTTGAAGACGGGGGAATCCCGGTAACCCTCCCGCTGGCCTTCAGTTCCGCCATTTTTTATTCCTCCCCTGAAGGACTTTCCTGCAAAGGATATGCTTCCAGAATAAGTTAGGACGAATGTTTTTTCGGACCAGATCCTCTTCCGGCGGCAGACAGGCAACCTGAAACAGGTAAAACTTCGAGCGTTCATCTTGTTGCGCCTTCCAGCCGGGGTTCGATCCAGGAAAAATTTCGCTCTCTTTCCACATGGTTTTGGACTGCGCCAATCCCGGACCGATCCATCCCCGTGAGAGCAGAGCGCCTCCCGCCGGGGATCTAGGCCCCCCTGATTCCGAGCATCACCAGCTTCTCGCTCCCCGCGTTCGAAAAACGGTGGACGGCATGAGGCGGGATGTAAGCAGCACATCCTTCGCTCATCTCCAAGGTTTTCCCATCGCAGGTGAGGATCGCCCGACCGGATATCACGTAATTGGCCTGCTCATAAACGTGGTGGTGCGTATGGCTGGCACCGCCCGCCTCGATCTCGAAATAGCGGAGGCCGAAGCCCTTGGGGCCCTCCCCGCCGTCGAGGAGCTTGCGAAGCTGAAAGCCCTTCGCATCGGGGCCTTCCTCAGGTTCCACCGGACACATGTTGTAATGCACCATGAACGCGGGCTCATTTTTCGACATCGTTCATCATTCCCTTCCGGTTTAATGGATCGACTTGGGGAAGCGCTGCCCATGAGCCTAAGCCGGCCTTACATAAATGCGTCAAAACAACTGAATTATGGGAATCACGTAATATTATGTCGAATCTGGGGTTGTCGCCCTTGGAAAAGGTTGGTATAATTGGATTAAACCGCACGCTAGATAAAAAACCACTGTCAGAACCGTAAATACATAGATCTTGAGGGGGTTCATCCGTGAAATCCACGGGCATCGTTCGCAAAGTTGATGAACTCGGGCGAGTCGTCATTCCCATCGAACTCCGTCGTACCCTTGATATCGCCAGGAAAGACTCCCTGGAAATCTTCGTCGACAGCGAAAAGGTGATCCTCAAAAAGTACGCGCCGGCCTGCATCTTTTGCGGTGATGCCACCGAAGTCATCGATTTCAAGGGCAAGAAGATCTGTCCCCGCTGCATGGGGGATTTGAATAAGGGTTGAGCGACCCAGCGCCGCCGGTTGAGCGGATCGGCCCGGTTCCAGTCGCCGGGCTTTTCTATTTAAATTAAACCCTTGACCAACCTGTGATTCGATCCAGCCTTTAGCTCAAACCTTCCTCCGGACCGTCCCTTTCCCGGCCCGGCCGGGGTAAACCCCCTCTTCCTTGTTCCCGAGATCCCCGGCCGAAACGGCCTCCAGCAGGGAACCGCGGCCGGCCACCTGCTCCAGGATCCCGCCGATCCCATCCACCAGTTGATCGGCCCACTCCGAGGCCCTTGGGGTGGGTGTAATGGCCGCGCCCCCCATGAACCTGAACATTTCCTTCACGGCCAGCAAGGAGTCCACCCTGGCCGAACCGGTGATCGCCCCGCGGGCGTATGCCTCGTCAACCGAAGCCACGGTGATGGAATCCACCCCGAGGGAAACGGCCAGGGCGGAGTGAAGCGCGGTGGCGACCGCCGACTGGACGCGATGCTCGGTGTGGGTCATGAAGCCCACCGGCTCCCCGGCCTTGATTGGGGCGTCCAGGACGCGTTGAAGGGCCCAGACCCTCGCCGCGTTGTAATCCACGTAGTTGCGGTCCATCTGCCCGTTGACCATCACATCGGGGGAGTAGCAGAACAGCGGGTTCAGGATCGGACGCGCCCCCAGGCGAAGCCCTATGTCGGCCACGATCAGGATGCTGGCCAGGGTCTTGTGGGCGGGCACCCCGGAGAGTTCCTGTCCCACCGGGATGTCGTAAGGGAGCCCGAAGCGCCCCGCCAGCCTGATCGCTTCGATCCCGTCCACGAGCATCCGCTCCGGATCGGTGCCCCCGCTGAGGCAGCCGTAAAACATGTTGATCTTGACCAGATGGGCCCCCAACCGCCCGGCCAGGAGAACGATCTCGGGCGTATTGACCCCCCGGTGGGTGCGCAGGGCCCAGAGGGTCGCGGGATGGACCGCCCCCCGGATCGCCCGCAGGTTCTCCGGGGTATAGAGGGTGCCGCTCTCTTCGTGGCCGATGGCGCCTTCCAGGAGACCCTCGGCCCGGACGTTCCAGGCCGGGTCGAAATGAAGCACCCCGTCGGCGCCCCATGCCTCGGCCACCTTGATGTGGGACATGTCCATCAGAGGGCAGCCGGTTCCGTACTGGATGAAGACCACCGGGTCTCCCGGCTCATGCTGAAGCCGCAAAGCGTTCTGATCCCGCAGCATGAGCCCCAGCTTGTCTTCCGCAACCTTCATTTCCTCCCGTCCCAGGAGCCTGGTTCCGGGCGGCAGGCGGCGGGCCTCGTAAAACGCACGGACCGGCTCGCCGGTCAGCTCGGCATAGGACTTCCGGATGGCGCGAAGTTCGGGATCAAGGTCGGCGTCAAATCCCGCATCGCCTATGGTGCAATCGCCCGCGCCACCGCCCGCGTGATCCCCCGCTCCACGGTCCCTGCCGCCCCCGTCGGGCACTGCGGGGGCCAGGTCCAGCATCCGGTCCCGGAGCGCCGCCCGCTCCACCCCCGGCGAGGTGTGGGCCTCGAACCAGGCCAGGGCCTGATCGGTGATCCGGGCCAGAAGGGCCGCGATTCGCGGCTCGCGCCAGGCGTAAGAGTGCCCGGCGGTGGCGTCGCGCAACTGTCTTTCGGAGTGGACGACCCGGACGACGTGCTCCCGCCCTTCCAGGTAGGCCAGCACTTCTTCCATGTCCGCCCCGGCGGGAAAACCGGCGTCGAAACCAAGCTCTGCCGCCAGTTCGGGCACCACCGCGGGGCCCCCGATGATGATCTTCGTCTTCTGCCGGATGCCGGCGGCGTCCGCCACATCGGCAAGGCGGCTGAGCACCTCCGCCACCCCGTAGCCGATCGTCCGGCTGACCAGGACCGCGTCGGCCTGGTGGTCGATGGCGGCTTGGACGACCTCCTCCGGCGTGCAATCGGGGGGGAGCAGGACGGTCCTGTGGCCTCCCCCTTCGAGGCGCCGCCTGAGGACTTTCAGACCGACGTCGTGCACCGGATCAAGGGGGGCCAAAACGAGGTTCAGGTTGCTCTTCACCGCCTAAAGGGCCTCCTCCGTCTGAATCATCCGGCGGTGAACCGCCGGACCCTGGACATAAAAGAAAACACATGGATGATTCGACTCAAATGAACTCAAGTGTTTTCCTGCCTTGACCTACTCTACCCCTTGAGACCCAGGAGGTAGCACTCGATCTCTTCCGACGTCATCAGGTCCCCGTACTTCATCCCCATGTCCATGAGGCTGACCTTCTGGGAGACGGTGAGGCGGTCGGCGCATCCGTCCTGCACGACGGCCACGTTGAAATTATTGGCCGCAGCATCCACCACCGAGGCCCGGACGCACCCGCTGGTGGTGAACCCCCCGATGATCACCGTGTCCACCCGAAGGGTGTTCAGGATCCCCATCAGGGGTGTTCCGAAGAAGATGCTGGCATGGGGCTTGAGCAACACCAGTTCTCCCGGCAGAGGAGCCAGGGGGGCGACAATGGCGTCCGCCTCCTCTTGGGAGATCGAGGGGTCGGCCACGTCCGGGGTCTTCCGCTTGCGCCTGAAGGCACTGGCCGCCGCCCCCGGCCCGCCGTGAGCGGTATGGATCACCGGCACCCCCGCGTCCCGGGCCGCCCGGACGACCTTTTGCAGAGCAGGCACGGCCGCCCAGCCCTCCTCGCCCAAGCTGGCGGGGTAGGTCTTCATCGAGGTCAGGATATCCGCGCGGGTTCCCAGGAACTTGTTCTGCGCATCGATGATCAGCACGGCCGGGTTTGAGCCCAAGCCCCGCCTGTTCCCGTACCCGCTCGCCCGGATCACCTCCTGGTCCCTGCCTTGCACCAGCTCGTCCCACAGGGCCACCGGCAAACGCCCCTTTCTCTCCGATGTCTTTCCGATGTCGCTCCGATGTTCTCGGATGTCTGTCTGATATGTCTCCGATTTATCCAGTAGTTCCCGCAGTTCCAGGCAGTTCATTTGTCAGGCCGCCGCGCAGCTTGCCGTAGTTCCGGACTTTTTGAACGCTCCCAATTTCTGGACCCTGTGGAGGCTCAGAACTTCGGCTCAGCGGAAACGCCAGGCCGGCAGGTCATGCGGCCCCAGGCGCCGGCCGGCAAGCCACGGGCCGGGATCGCCCGCTCCGGAATCCCGCTCCACCCTCGCGCCTCGGCGCGCCCCTGGGAGATCCGCGGGGTCATTCGGGAGGTCCACGGAATGGCGGCCCCGGAAGAACTGGTACAGGACCCCCGCGTCCCCGACCTCGCCGAGGAGGACGGCGCCGGCGACCCGGGCGACTGGAGTGCTGGATGCGGCGTGCCTCCCGCCGCCGGCGACCCCGCCGGCCGGAAGACAGCCCTGCCCCGCTCCATCCCCGATCTGGAACACCAACCGCCGGTAGACTGGGATCTTGGGGTCGAAGAACTCGTATACCCGGTACCCGGGATCCTTTTCCCGGGGGGCGGTCAAACCGAAACTGGTCAGCGGCAGGCCGCAGAACTCATCGAAGTTGGCCCCCACTCCGCCCAGGTAACGAACATCGGCGCCGGCCATGTTGAGGCCCGCCGTTTTCCCCTGCTCCACCGCGTTCAGCCAGGTGGCGTTGGCCGAAGGAACCCCGGTGACGAAATCCGGGGCCATGGCCGCATCCCCGGCGGCAAACGCCCCTCCCGGCTCCGCCGCCAGGCGATCGTTGACGACGATTCCGCAGTCCGCGGGGAGTCCGCTCTCCAGGGCGAAGGACAGGTTGGGCGTGGTGCCTTTCCCGACCACCGCGACCTGGCAGGGCAAAAGGCTTCCGTCCGAGAGGGTCACCCCGGTCAGGGTACCATCGGCCCCCCGGTGAAACTCAACGGCATCCCGTCCGGTGTGGATCCGGAGCCCGAGGTCGCGGAAGCGGCCCTCCAGCACCTCCGCCGCCTGAGGCAGCAGGAGGCGGGATAAAAGGTTAGGAGAGGAGACCACCAGGTCCACCCCGAGCCCCATCCCGGAAAGCGCCTCGGCCGTCTGGAGGCTCACCAGGCCCCCTCCCAGGATCACCGCCCGCTCCGACCGCCGGGTCCATTCCTTCAGGGCGTCGGCGTCCGCCAGGCAGCGGAGGCCCGCCACCCCTTCCCCATCCAGGCCGGGCACCGCAGGAAACACCGGCGAGGCTCCGCTGGCGACGAGGATCTTGCCGTAACGAAGGACGACCCCGTCATCCAGGGTGATCAAGCGTTCCCGGGGATCCCAGTGGACGGCCGGACGCCCCAGGAGGGTGTCCGCCCCCATGTCCTCATAGAAGGAGCGATTCGTCGTGAATAGTTCCTCCCGCGTCTTTTCCCCGGCCACATAGACGGCCAGGGAGACGCGGTTGTACGCCGGCCAGGGCTCGGCCGAAACCACGGCCGCCGAGCCGGCCTGATCCACGGACCGCAGGGAACGGAGGGCGGACGTTCCCGCCGCTCCGTTCCCCACGATGATGTAATCGTAGGAGCCTCCCTGGGGAGCTCCCTTCATGATTTCGCCACCGCCGCCGGCCTGGACACTAGGCCAGGATCCCCTTTGTCCCGGACTCCTCGACCCAGTGCTCGATGGCGTCGTGGTCGATGGAGTAGAGCCCCTTTTCCTCCATGCGCTTCAGGAAGTAGGAACCCGCGAAGGTGAACTTCTTGGAGAGACCCTCCGAGTCTTTGTCGATCACCTCGTTGAAGTGGGCGATAAACTCCCCGAGGGCCGTGGTCCTGGGCAGCTCGATGGGCTTCCCGCCAGCGGCCTGGCGGGCGGCGTTGTGGCCGGCAAGGGCCCCGGTAACGGCGGCCTCGGTGTGTCCCACGTAGAAGCCCGCCTTCTCCCCGCCGCAGTAGAGGTTCTCCACCCCCGTGACCTTGAGGGTGTTGTCCCTGGGCGCCACCGCCAGGAAACGGATGGAGTTCCCGATCCCGCCGGAGTACGGATCCTCGTAGCGCGCCTCCTCGAAGCCGGGCACCGCCCGGAGCTTCTTGAGGGGCAGGAAGGGCGCGATGATCTTCACGTAACCGTTGTCGATGATCACCAGGTTCTGGTAGTAGGGCGGCGTCGCGTACTGCTGGCAGGCCTTGATCCGCAGCTTGTTCTCGTCCTGCAGCTCAAGGGGCAGGGGGACCACCAGGGAACCCTTGGCCTCCAGCTCGTCGACGAGATGCCTGGCCACGGTATCCTTGCCGATCTCACAGGCCCCGCTGAAGGCGCCGAAACCTCCGCCCGGCCGGACTGCCATCATCTCCTTGACCCCGGCCTTGGCAGCGACGCTGACGCGGTTCCCGAAAGTCGGGCAGCGCAGGATGCACATGCTGCAGCCGTTCCCGTACCGGGTGCAGTTGGCCTGGGAGCCGGTCGTCCCGGTGGTGTCGATGAAGACGTCGCCCTCGATGACCTCTTTGTCCTCGGTGATGATGGCCTCGATCCGCCCGTTCTTCATCCTGACGTCCTGGGCGCGGGCCTCTAAAAGAACCTTGAGGTTGGGGTAGGCGGCCAGCTTCCTCTTGACCGCCGGCTCCATCCTGTGGGCATCGTAGATGGACCCGTGCTTGTGGTCCGGGATCTCGACGTTATGGTGGCGGGCCGCCTCGTCCATGGCGTCGATCAGATCCCCGCATCCCATGAACTTGATCTCTTCGGCGGCCGTGTACCGCCCGTTGTTACGGTAAAGCCCACCGGCCAAGCCGGTGCCAAGAAGCATGTCGGTGCGCTCCAGGAGGACGACTTCCGCGCCCTGCCTGGCGGCGCCGATGGCCGCTCCGCAACCGGCCCATCCCCCTCCGACAACAACCACGCGTGCCATTCAAACCTCTCCCCTCTGGCGTTCTGTTCAATCTCTTGAAGTTCCGGTCACTTGGACCCCATCCGCCGGACCCGGTCTGCATCGGGATTCGGTTTCCCCCGGGGCGGAACCGCGGGGTCGAAGAGCTATCCGCCCCCCGAAAGGATGGGGCTGACAGCCACTTCATCCCCATCCTGGAGCGGCCCCTCGCGATCGTGAGTCAGTACTCCGTTGATGGAGATGATGATGTATCTGCTGAACTTGCCGGTCGACGAATCAAAAAGCAGGTCCTCGAACGGCCGCCCGTAGCGGGTTACCAGTTCACGCCAAAGGGCTGCCAGGGTGGGATCCGCCAACTCCACCGTCTCGGATCGCCGGCCCCCGGTCGCCTGGATGATCCCCGGAAAATACTCCACTCTGATCCTGGCCCCGGCCAACACGCACGCCCCCTGCTTTCATTGCCTGCGCCCTACCGGCCCGGCCTTGCCTGACCGGGCTTCATTTTTACGCTCTCTGCTTAGGCCAACCGGCCCAGCTTGGCCAGGTCTCCCGCCACCGATTCCAGTCCCAGTTCCTGAAGCTTTTCCTTCTTCGGATAGCCGGTGGGCAGGTCCCATCCCCGATCCTGGTAGTATTCATCCAGCATTGGATCCAGATCGAGGGTGTGTCCCTCTGCCGGACCCTTCCGGACCGGATCCGTGCGTAACCTCGGGCTGAGATCGTCGTCCTTGCGGGTCAGGCCCTGTCGGACGTTGAAGCCCCGCTCCAGGTTGACGATCCGCTCCCCGAGACGGAGGGCCTCATCGGGAGACATGTCAATCCCGGTCACCGCCGCGAGGAAGCGGGTTTCCCAATGGGGGTAGATCAGGGCGGTACGGACGATGAACTTGCAGGTCTCGAGGGAGTCGGCAACCGCCCGCTGATCCTCGTGCCACTTCACCAACCGCCCCTTGCCCTTAACCCCGAAGTTCTCCACGGCCTCTTCGGAACCGAACATCTCCCGTGCTTCTTCCTTGGAGAAGAAGGTCTCGCCGGTGGCCAGGGCGCGCAGGTGGCAACCGCCCCTGCTGGCCACGGCGTAGGAAAGACCCCAGGCCTTGGCCACCCGCGGATCGCTGAGGGCCGGATCCTGGCCCTTGACGTGGGCCAGGTACTTCTCCGATCCCGCACCCAGCACCTTGGCGGCCCGGTAGGGCGCTTCGGCCAGGAGGGAGGCGAAGTCACCCTCCCGGGTGCCGATCCTCTGGATTATGGCCACCATAGCCTCCCCGTTACCCCAGGTAAGTTCGAGGCCGTCGGTGTCTTTTTCGTTGATCAGCCCGTTCTCCCAGCACTCCATCGCCCAGGCGATGGCTCCTCCGGTGTTCTGGGTGTCCAACCCCAGCCTGTTGCAGAGGGAGTGGCACTTGAGCATCGTCCCCGCGTCGGAGTTCCCGGTCTTCGTCCCGAAAGAACCGATGGAGACGTACTCCGGGCCCTCTCCGGTCGTCCCCGCATAGGGCCCGTCGGGGATCTTGAACCAGTGGGCGCAATGGAGCGGGCAGCCGAAGCAGGCCATGGAACGGACCCAGTATTTCTCGGCAAGGGTGTCCGCCGACAGATTATCCCAGTGGTCGAACTGGCTCTCCTGGTAGTTCCGGACCGCCAGCCTCCCGTGAAGCTGGTGGACCTTGATCAGGGATGGTGTTCCGTAACGACCGTAAGCTTTGGAGGAGGGGTCGGCGCGCATAATGTCCATGGCGTCCTTGACCACCTTGAATAACTCGGCCGGACGGGCCACCCCCACGGTTCCCCGACCCCTGACGGCGACGGCCTTCAGGCGTTTAGAGCCCATCACCGCCCCCATCCCGCACTTGCCCGCGGCACGGTGGCGGTCACAGATGATCGAAGCGTAACGAGTAAGCTTCTCGCCCGCGGGGCCAATGCACGCGACCCGGATCTCCGAGTCGCCGAGTTCCTCCCGGATGGCCTCCTCGGTCGCCCACGTATCAAGGCCCCAGAGGCGGGATGCGTCCCGGATCTGCACCTGATCATTATCGATCAACAGGTAAACCGGGGCCCTGGATTGCCCCCTGAAGATGACCTGGTCCCACCCGGCGAACTTGAGCTCCGCCCCCACGAACCCACCGACGTTGGAATCGCCGAAGCACGCCCAGTCATCCCCGACCACCGTCAAGGGAGAGGCGGCGGTCACCGTCATCCGGCCGGAGGAGGGGATCAGGGTCCCGTTCACCGGGCCGCTGCCGAAGATCAGGATGTTATCCGGGCCCAGAGGATCGCTCCCGGGGGTGAAATGATCGTAAAGCACCTTGGAGTTAAGGCCTCTCCCGCCAAGGTAAGCCAGGCGGTCCGCATCCGGGTAGGACTCAGGTTCGACGGTGCCTGTGGTCAGGTCTACCCAGAGACGCCGACCGGTCCAGCCGTTGATCATCCGCTCTCTCCCCTTTCTGGCCGTCTAAACCTTGACGGTGTAATCACCGCGCTTGCGATCTGTCTCTTTGCCCCCATGGCTGGCCGCATAGTGCTCCACCAGGGCGTTTGAACGATAACGGTGGGCTTGATCCACCCGGATGAAACGAAGGGCCTCCGGCTCACACACCCGGACGCACTGAGGGTCTCCACCGCAAAGGTCACACTTCAGGATCTTCACCCGGCCCCCGGGCGGAGGGAAATAGATGGCCCCCACCGGGCAGACCAGGAAGCACAGACGGCATCCCACGCAGGCGGAATCGTCACATGCGACGGCGCCGGTGGCCGGATCCTCCCGCAGGGCGCGCGGGGGACAAACCGCCGCGCATGGGGCATCCGCGCAGTGCTGGCACACCACCGGGATGGAGAAACCGTGATCTTCCACCTTGTGAATCCTGATTCGGGAGTAGGCAGGCCCGCAGACCCCGTGATGGAAGAGCGAGCAGGCCATTTCGCACATCCGGCAGCCTGTGCAACGTTCCGGGTCTACGGAAATCATCATTTCTACCAAGTGAGGACCCCCCTGCTTTTTTCAAAATAACAATATGATCTAAACCTGTGCGAATGCTCATCAATGATGAGGAGTATCTCTAAGAAAGAAAAGAGGTTGGAACTAGAAACCCTACCGCCGAACTAGCTTAGTCAAACATTTCAACGGACCGATCCTCATTCCTGCCGGATCCCATATAGATCCCGTTGATCCCGTTTTCCGACTCTGCCGGACCTAGGAAATAGTCTCCCAGGCCCGGGCGATCTCCTCTTCCATGGCCTTAATCTCCTCGTCGGTCAGGTGGCGGAACCTGGCCTGGGGCTTCAGGTACTCCGCCAGCGGCTTCCGCTTGCGCAACTTCCGGGTCACCTTCATCTCGCCGTTCTCCCACTCCCGCAGGATGAAGACCCCGGCTTCCACCGCCAGCTTCCCGAGCTCGATGGTCTTCTCACTGGCGTAGCCCCATCCCGGGGGACAGGGAGCCAGGACGTGGATGAAGGATGGGCCGTCCTCCACCTGGGCGGCCTTGGCCAGCTTCTGCATGAAGTCCTGCGGAAAGGAGATGCAGGAGGTGGCCGCATAGGGGATCCCGTGGGCGGCCACGATGGAGAGAAGATCCTTCTTGGGAGAAGATTCCCACATCCCCCGCTGCCCGCCCGGGGTGGTTGTGGTCCGCGCGCCCTTGGGGGTGGCGCCGCTGCGTTGCACCCCGGTATTCATATAAGCCTCGTTATCGTAGCAGATGTACAGGATCTGATCGCCGCGGTCAAGGGCTCCGGAGAGGGCCTGGATCCCGATGTCCGCCGTGCCTCCGTCCCCCGCCAGGCCGACCACCGTGATCTCCTTCTTCTTTCCGAGGTGCCTCAATCCGGCGGCGATCCCGGAAGCCGTGGCGGCCGTGGCCGGGAAGGCCGTCATGAGGGTCGGCACCTTCAGGGGTACCTGGGGATAGAAACATGTGGTGGCCAAGACACAGCACGCCGGAATGGCGAGCATGGTTTGATCGCCTAAGATCTTCAGGGCCAACCTCACCGCCACAAAGGCCCCGCAGCCGGAGCACCCGAGATGCCCGACGACGGATTCATCGAAGGGCAGATCCTTGGGCCGGACGCTGATCACCCCGCTCACACCGCCACCCCCTTCAGACCGATGAACTCGACCTCGCGCTCCATCAAGCCGGTCCTGGAGGCGCTCTCCAACCGGTCGTACATCTGCTCCACCTGCTCCACGTTGATATCCCGGCCGCCCAAGCCCGCCACGAAACCCGCCGCCAGGGGCCTCGCGGGCAGCCCGTAGAGGGCGGCTTTGACCTCCGAAAAGACCGCGCCCTCGAAACCGAAGGAAAGGTTCCGGTCAAGAACCCCGATGGCCTTGAGCGAGCGGGCCGTTTCCCGCAACTCCTCGACCGGGAAGGGCCTGAAGAGACGCAGCTTGATCAGGCCCGCCTTGCGCCCGCTCTCTCGGAGGGAATCCACCACCAGGCGGGCGGTGCCGGTCGCCGTCCCCACGGTTACCAGGGCCACCTCGGCATCCTCGCACCGGTACGCCTCCAGGGGGCCTCCATAACTGCGGCCCACCTTGCGCTCCCAGTCATCCTCCACCTCGCGCATGACCCGCGGAACCACTTGAAAGGCCAGATGCTGGCCGTACTTGAACTCCATGTAGCTGTCCGGAAAAGCCCCGGCCGAAAAGGTCATGGGATTCTCCACGTCCATCCGGTAAGGCGGGTTGTAGGGCGGAAGGAAGGCATCCACGGCATCCTGGGACGGGATGGCCACCGGCTCTTCGGTGTGAGAGAGGACGAAGGCATCCAGGCAGACCATGGCCGGAGTCATCACCTCGGGGTGCTCGGACACCCGGAAGGCCTGGACCACCGTATCCAGGGCCTCCTGGGCACTCTCCACGTAGTACTGGATCCAACCGGTATCCCGGCATGAGATGCTGTCCTGGTGGTCGCACCAGATATTCCATGGCGGAGCCATGGCGCGGTTGACGATGGCCATGACCACCGGGAAGCGCGAACCTGCGGTGTAACTCAGCATCTCGAACATGTATGCCAGGCCCTGGGACGAGGAGGCGGTGAAAGCCCGCGCCCCTACGCTGGCGGCCCCCAGACATGCCGCCATGGCCGAGTGCTCCGACTCGACCTTCACGAACTCGGCCTCCAGTTCCCGGTCGGCGATCAATTCAGAAAGCTTTTCGACGATCTTGGTCTGCGGAGTGATGGGATAGGCCGCCACTACCCCGGCTCGAGCCAGCTTCACGCCGTAGGCCACCGCTTCGTTGCCGTTGATGAACTTGAACTCAGCCAACTTACTTTCCCTCCTTCACCATGGTGATGGCGTCGGTGGGGCACTCATTCTCGCAGATCCCGCAGCCTTTGCAGAAATCCAAACCGATGGTCACCCACTTCTCCTCCCGATCGATGGCCCCGTCGGGGCAGAAGATCCAGCACAGGAGGCAATTATTGCATTTTTCCACGTCCAGGACCGGCCGGAAAATCCGCCAGCTCCCCGTCTTCTGGCGTACCGTGCCTCCCGGAAAGTGGGGGATGAGCCGACCCTGGTGAAGGGGTTGAGCAGGGCTCATGGGTCTATGCCTCCTTCACGGCGCGGAAGGCGGTCCGGACCGCGTCGATGTTCTTTTCCGCCAGGGACCCACGGAATGATTCACGGATGACCGACTCCAGGGATTCCAGGCTCACCATCCCGGTGGCCGCGGAGACCGCGCCCAGAAGGGTGGTGTTGACGATGGCGACCCCCAGCTTATCGAGGGCGATGGAAGTGGCGTCGACGGTGGAGACGTGGAAATCCCCAGCCAGGCCCAGGTCCCCGGAGGAACGCCGGGTGTTGATGATCACCTGCCCGCCGGGCTTGAGACCGTCCAGGAGCGGAACCACGTCCAGTAAGGTCTCGTCCATCACCGCCACGTAATCGGGGGCGTAAATCTGACTGCGATCCCGGAGGGGAACCTCCCGGATCTTGGTGAAAGCCATCACGGGAGCGCCGCGCCGCTCCGCCCCGAAGGCCGGAAAGGAATGGGCGTACTTGCCTTCCCGGACCGCCGCCCCTCCCAGAAGCGTGGCCGCGGTGACCACTCCCTGGCCGCCCCTGCCGTGCCAACGGATGTCTATGCTAAGCAAAACCTTGATCCCTCCAGGCGACCACAACTGGGGGACCGGCCTGCGCGGCCGGCCCCCCGTGGAAACCACCTTCCAGGTGAACCCCCTCCGATGATACCACGCGTTTCCCGGGGGTGTAACAGATTAGCCCAGATCGCCGATGATCTGATCCAGTTCCATCTCCCGCAGCTTCTGCGGCGTCGGGATCCCTGTGGAGACGTCCCACCCGCAGAGCTGGTAATAATCGTCCAGCAGGTAGTTCAGGTCGACGACCTGTCCGGCCGAAGGCCCATCCGGGAGCTGTTCTTCCAGCAACCGGGCCGGAAGGGTGTCGTGCTCGCGCCGGAAGCCCTCACGGCAGTTGAAAGCCCGCTCCAGGTTGCTGATCCGGTCGCCGATCTGCTGCAGCTCGGCGACGCTGAGGTTCCGGCCGGTGGCGGCAGCCAGCAGCTTGGAAAGGGCCTCATCCGAGACCCGGTTGAAATTGCAAATCACAACCGAATCGCGGTAGCACTGTTTGTCACGGGTCATTTTGACCACCTCGGCCTTGCCTTCCAGGGCCAGCCGGTCCATCTTCCCGCTCTGGATCTCCTCCGCGATTGTTCTTCCACCGGCGTGATGACAGCCGCCCCGGGGACCGCAGGCGTAGCACAGGGCCATCCCTTTGACCCCCCTGGGATCGTAGCCTCCCAGTTCCATCCCCTTGACGTGCATGGCGAACCGGTCGGAGCCGTTCCCGATCTCCGCGGCCATCCGCATGACGCCTTCCGCCAGGAAGTCGCCGAAACCGCGGCGCTGGGCGATGTCGCGCAGCAGTGCCGGGATGGGGGTGTAGTCTCCGAACTTAAGCTCCACCCCGCCGGTGTCCTTGGCGCTCAGGATTCCGCGCTCGAAGCACTCCATGGCGAAGGAGACGACCAAGCCGGCCGACATACTGTCCAGGCCCAGCCGGTCGCAGATGGAATCAGCGTCGATGACGGCGCCAAGATCGTAGACCTCGATGCAACTCCCGAGGGAGTAAACCGTTTCGTATTCCGGGCCTTCGCTGATCGCACCCGCGTACGGTCCTTCCTTCACCACGCATTCCTTGATGCACCAAACCGAACAGGGCGGGCAGTTGGTGTCCCGCAGCCAGAACTTCTCCCGCATGACATCCCCGCCGAGGTCGGCGATCTTGGGCTCGTAGGTCCGCTGCCAGTTGCGCACCGGCATAACCCCGACCTCGTTCATCAAAACCCCGGTGCCCAGGGTCCCGTAAGGCCGGAAAGATTTCTTGGTCACCGGGAGATTTTCGACTTCCTCGGCCAGGGCGCGCATGGCTTCCCGGAGCGCGTCTTTGTCGAACGGTTCCGGCTGCTTGCTCCCGCGGACCACCACGGCCTTCAGGTTCTTGGAGCCCATGACCGCTCCGGCTCCGCCGCGGGCCGCTGCCCGTCCATCGTTGATGATGGCGGCGTACCGCACGAGCTTTTCACCCGCCGGCCCGATGGTGGCGATGGCGGCCCTGCCCCCGTGCTCCTGGTGCAGGTAGCGTTCGGCCAGATCGGTGTTCAGACCCCAGACCAGGCCGGCATCCCGGATTTCCACCTGATCA
Organism: Bacillota bacterium; assembly: GCA_016190305.1. Lineage (GTDB taxonomy): Bacteria > Bacillota > JACPQU01 > JACPQU01 > JACPQU01 > JACPQU01. The sequence continues at coordinate 959 of JACPQU010000183.1, read as the reverse complement.
TCATTGATATAGAGGTAACAGGGATCAGTGGCCCTGCCCTCAATCAGGAGCATGTCGTAGCCGCACTTCTTGAGCTCCGGGCCGAACTGCCGGCTCGAAACGGTCAAAAGCATGGTCCCGGTGAGTGGCGACTTGGTGACCACCACGTATTTGGCGGTCCCGGTGCAACCCGTGCTCGTGAGCGGCCCGGTGCAGAACATCAGTACGTTGTCCGGACCCAGGGGATCCGTTCCGGCCCTGACCTCGCGGAACAGGTAAGAAACACCCAACCCGCGCCCCCCGAGGAAGAGCTCCAGATCCCGCTCCGGAATGGGCTCCACCTTCGATTCCCTGGTGGTCAGATTGACCCGCAGCAATTTTCCTTGGTACGATGGTACCCGACCCATCAGCGATCCCCCTCTTGACCGTAGCTTCTATGGCAACTCTAAACACTGGGCAACTTTAAAAAACCGCAGTCTGTTCAGGCCGGCATAAGCGGCCTGAACAGGCTTGAAGACCGGCATAGTTCCCGATTCTAGACCGCTTCCGCCTCCGCCAATTCTGCGCTTTCCCGCATCATCCGCTTCAGAGTGTCCCAGATATAAGCGGTGAGCTCGACGAACTGCGCGGTCTTGCGCACTTCGCTTTCGTCCCGAGGCCTGGGGATCGGAACGTCCACCAGCTCGGCCACGCGGCCCGGGCGCGGCCGCATGATCACCACCCGATCCGAAAGATAAACTGCCTCATCCATGGAGTGGGTGATGAAGATCACCGTCTTTTTCTGTTGCTGCCAGATCCGGAGCAACTCCTCCTGGAGGAGCTGGCGGGTCTGGGCGTCCACCGCCCCGAAGGGCTCATCCATGAGCAACACCTTGGGATCCACCGCCAGAGCCCGGGCCAGACCCACCCGCTGCTGCATACCGCCCGACAGCTCGGAGGGATAATGGTGCTCAAAGCCCCTGAGCCCGACGACCTCGATC
>JACPQU010000173.1 GCA_016190305.1 Bacillota bacterium | reverse complement strand
GGCAGGGAAAGTTACGATGCCGGGAATGGATCTGCAGCCGGGACGGATGGCTCCGGGGAAAGTTCGGAGGACGGCGGGGAAGGAGAGTCCCCGGTCGGATTGCTGCTGGACGGCCCGGGTATGGAGGTCGCGCCGGAAGTGGAGAAGCTCCTTCACCGGATGATCAAACAGGTCACCGGAGACCTGGAGAACCTCCGTTTCAACACGGCGATCTCCAAGATGATGATCTTCGTCAACGAGCTCTACAAGGGGCAAGGGAGACGGTTTTCCCGGGACCAGGGGGAACGTTTCGTCAAGGTCTTGTCGCCTTTCGCGCCCCATCTCGCCGAGGAACTATGGAACAAGCTTGGACAAGCTTCCACCGTGGCCTACGAGCCATGGCCGGCCTATGATCCCGCCCTGTGCGTGGAGGATACCGTCGAGATCGTGGTCCAGATCAACGGAAAGATCAAGGGGATTATCGACATCCCGCGGGACGCCTCCCAGGAACAGGTCCAGGGGCTGGTCGAGCAGGAGCAATCGCTGGCTGAGAAACTGTCCGGTTGCGAGATCAGGAAGGTGATCTACGTAAGAAACCGCCTGGTCAACTACGTAGTCTGAGCCTTCTGACCAGACCCTTGCCGCCTCAGGTGATGAGCAGGATCACGCCGACCAGCGCGATAGTGACCGCCGTCAGGGGGATCACGTACTGGCGGTAAAGGTCGCCCATGTGGACCTGGAAATACTCGAGACAAAGGATCTGGCAGAGGTGAATCGGAGACAGAAAGTAACCAACGAACCCGCCCACGTTGACCAGGATCGCGAAGGGCAGCAGGTCGGTGCCGGGCTGAACCATGGGTGTAAGGATCGCGAAAGAGATGGCCAGCGTGGCCGTAACTGAAGAGGTCACCGTACCCACCACCACCGAAAGAACAAAAAACAACAGGTTCAGCGGAATCCCGACGGAACTCAACCCTCCCAGGATCTCCGGAAGGGCTTCCAGCTTCCCGACCACCCCGCGGAAAACCATGATCCCGGCCACCGCTCCCAACAGCGGGAGGTCCGCGCTTGCCATAACCAGGCGAAGACCCCGGAACAACGAACCGATGGAACGGGCAATCGAGTGAACGAAGCCGAAACTTTTATTAAAATCCGGAACCGAATTCGAATCCGAACCGGAATCCAGTTGTAAATCTGATCCCACCATCAAATCCGATTCCGCTCCCGAGTCAGGTCCAAGTTGCCTCTGCGCCGTCGCCGCAGCCGACAAAAGGGCCCCCAGCCCGGAAACGCTTCGGCGGGCGATGATTGACATCAAAAGGGCGATACCGGCTCCGCCCAACAGGGCGAGCCAGAAAGGGATCCCCAGCAGGGTCAGGACGATGGCCAGGAGCAGCGGAAAAGCAGCGGCAACGAAATCCACGGCGGAACGGAACCTTCGGTTTGCCCCCTTGGTGTCGTTGCCCTCCGTGGCCGGGTCGAAATGGCTGCCGGGAGCGATCCGGCGCAGGTAGGCGAACCAGCCTCCGGCCGCGGCCGCGGCGGCCAGCGGCAACTGGTAGGCGGCCAGCTTCATCAGCGGGACCCCCGACAGGCTGGAGGTGAGCACCAGGTTCGGCAGAAACGGCACCGTGAAGAAAACGATATGCCGGTAAACCATGTTCACCGCGCAGCGTTGAACGGGAGGCAGGTTCGACCGCTCACCGAGCCGGTCCACAATGGGGGCGGACAGGATCGCCCCGCCGGGCACCGGGAGACATCCGAAAAGGGCGGGAACCACTCCAAGGGTGGCACGGGTGCTCCGAAGGACCTCCTGGAGGGACCACACCATCCGGTCAAGGAGGCCGGAGTTGCGCATCAAGCGGGAAAGGATCCCGATCAGACCGAGAGCGGCCAGCAGTTCAAGGGTGGTGCGGTCGGAAAGGCTGGATAGGGCGACCTCCAGGATCCCTTCGGGCGATCCGATGCCGACGGCACTGATGATGACGATGCCGGCGAGCATGGCCAGGTACAGGGGAACCCGGCGAAGCACTAGAAGGACGATGGCGAGAAAAGCAAGGATGAGGCCTGCGATCTGAAGCACGGATTCCTTCCTCCTGAACGGTGAGGCAATGACGTCGGAACTGCGGACACAACACCAGTGTACACCCTGATGCAATCCTGTTGCACCCTCGAAAGGTCCGTTCACAACTGAATCTTGAAAAGTGTAACGCCGATACGGCTTCCACAGCCTCAGCGTCTCTAAGCAAAATAATTATTGCATGAGGCTTAGTCAAGAAGGATATACATTCCAGAGTATGTAATATACGGTTGTCTATACTGACTGGTTTAGGTTTAATAACCTTTCATTGGGGTGATCGGCGTGCGGGAGCGGGTGCGATTCTGGATCAGGAACTATGG
>JACPQU010000020.1 GCA_016190305.1 Bacillota bacterium | reverse complement strand
TCAAGATGTGCTTCGACGGTGGTATCCCGATAACTCCTTCCACCCGCTTTAGGACGAAAAACAATACTAAGTTCTTTACAACGGCTTTCGTCCGATGGAATCAGCGATCCGTGGCAATCAAGGACTTTCCAACCGTTGATCATCAGAGCACCCCTTTACAAAAATATAAAGTATTTACACGGGTGGCAGAAGTGGGGATGGGGATCAGTGTTGGAATGGAGTGGGGATGTTTTCCGGCTGTGGGAGCCGCGCCCCCACAGCCGGAACCGATTACCTATACTGGCTAGCCTTCCCCCTACATCACCGGGCTGAAGAGGGCCGCCTTGAGCAAGAGATAGAACAAGAGATAGTGCCCCACCAGGTCCGCCGCCGCCAGCCAGGCCAGCGCCGCCAGCGAACCGGTGGCCGCGAAGTACAGGGCCAGCGCCAGCGAGGCCACCAAACCCACCAAGACCACGCCGCCGAAGAACCACGCCGAGTAACGGCCGCGGGTGAGCAGGCGCACCGCCTCCTGCCCCGCCGCCGTCGCGTTGAACATGGTCAGGGCGTAAACCACCACGATGATCAGGTTCAAAGCAATCACGCCGATCTCCATCATCGACAGCAGGTCCAGACCCGGCAGCTCCACACCCGTGTAATGCACCAGGAAGCTGGTCATGGTCAACCCGCCGAGCAACGCGTAAAACAGGTTCAACACCGGCATCAGGGCCGTGTTCCACAGGGCCAGGGACGGAGAGGAGGACATCACCATCCCGTCATAGATCATCATCACGAAGGCCGCCAGCACCGCCAGCACCGACAACAGGCCGAACAAAAATCCCTCAGAAGGCACCACGATCCCGGCATTGCCCAGCAGGTACAACGGACCCGCCACCGACAGGATGAAGGTCGCCCACATCCCGCGCGCGATCCACGAACGGTCCGGACGCGCCGCCACCCGCCAGAAACGCTCCGGGCGGCCAAGGTACAGCATGTGCGCCGCACCCTTGCCCACCACCGCGATCAGCAACCCGATCCAGCCGCCCAGCGGAAAACCGGCGACGTACGACACCATGAACAAACCCGCACCCAGCTTGCCCAGGAAAAAGGCCGTGGCGATCAAACCCGACCACTCGGTCTGCGGACGAAAACCGACGACGAACTGTCTCCCCACCAGAGGGACCGCCATGTTCCTCTCTACCCCCTCAAGTAGTACACACAAGGTTTGGTGTTGGCCTCCGGGAGCAACTGGAAACCGGAACGCTCCCGGATCAAAGCGCTCACCTCGCTCCGCGGATCGTCCAGGTCGCCGAACGTCCGGGCCTCCGTCGGACAGGTGATCACACACGCGGGGTCGAGACCCTGGTCCACCCGGTGGGCGCAGAAGGTGCACTTGACCACCGTGCCCTCGGTGAACTCCTTGTACTTGACCTGCTCGTAAGGCGTCAGATAACCGTTCCCGTAATAACCTTCCTTCAAAATCCCCTTCGGAAGGTAGGCCCGGTTCACGTAGGGACAGGCCACGTAGCAGGCCCGGCAGCCGATGCACTTGTCGTCGTCCACCAGCACGATCCCGTCCGGCCGGATATGGGTGGCGCCGGTGGGACAGGCACGTTCGCAGGGGGCGTCCTCGCAGTGATTGCAAAGGACGGGGATGAACTGCTTCTTCACGTTGGGGTACTTCCCGGTGGTCTTCTCCAGAACCTTGGCGAAAAACACACCCTTGGGAGTCCCATGCTCGGCCTTGCAAGCCATCGTGCAACCGTTACAACCAACGCAACGCTCCAGATCAAGTACCATACCTAGACGGGCCAAAGGCTGATCCCCCCTCGAATGTTAACTATTAACCACTAACCACTTGCGATCTCAGATCTTCGTCACCTTAACCTTGACACAGGCGTCGAAGGCCGACGAGGCCATATCGATCTTTCGCAAGTCGTATGCCAGCAGAGAATTAAAATGCAGGCCCGGATTCTCGATGTACTTCCGCCTGTCCCGCGCCCAGTGGCCATGCAGCCCCGGAATAACCACCACTTCCGGGTGCACCCCTTCAAAGCAGCGGACCCTGGTGCGCCCCTCCTTGCCATCAGGAGTCCGGAGGATCACCTCGTCCCCATCGGCCAGCCCTTTTCTCCTGGCAGTCGCCGGGTTGATGAGGACCGCCTTGGAATCGGGGTACTGATCGCCGAGTTCGTTCAACCAGGCGGCGTCCACGGTGAAACTGTGGGTGTGAAAGGCCTGCTTGGCCATGATGGCGATGAGATCGTATTCCCCGCGCCTCGAATACGACTCGCATGGCCCCCAGTCCGGCAGGGCCTGGTAATCCGACACGTCCCAATCCTCGAGCCCCAGTTCCGCGGTAACCGCCTGAACCTGGGGGCCCTGCCGCTTGAAATGTTCCAGGTAGATTGGAAGGCGTGGCTTGATGAAGGGCCTGGGATAGGCCTCCTCAATGGATCTCGGCTCCTTGAGCATGAAGTTTTCCTTGAACCAGGCCACCCCGTGTTCCGAGCCGAACAGCGACTTGAAGTAAGCATCGACGAGCTCTTCATGCGAGTACACCCGGCCGGGCTTTAGCCTGAAGGGCTCGCCGATCTTGAGGTTGGCGTTGAAGGTGAAGTAAAGGTCTTCCAGCATGCCTATCCGCTCGGCCAAATGGTACATGACCTCGGTCCAGTGCCTCACCCCCGGCGGCGGGTCCACCACCGGCTGGCGGACCGTCCAGTACCACTCGCCCTGTCCCGGCAGGATCCAGCCGTAGATGCGGTTGGGGAGGGCATCCAGGCGCTCGAGCACGTGGGTGTCCGGCAGGACGATGTCGGCCAGTTCCGCGGTTTCGTCGATGTTCAAGGCGAATGAAACGATGAAGGGGATCTTCCCGAAGGACTCCGCGACCGCTTCCGGGTCGACCGAAGTCATCATGTAATTGCTCCGGCAGTTGATCAGCATTTCAACCTTGTAGTCCAGCCCGTATTTCTCCGGATCCTTGAGGACGTCAAGGAGCATGGGCTGGGCATACGAGGCGGCGGGGAAAAGCTCGTTTACCTCGGCGGTGTTCGGCCGGACCGGCTTCTTTGGGGGGTAGGGGATTCCCCCCATGGCGATCTTCTGGGCCGGAACGAGCAGCCCATCAGGCCCCTCGGTGGGTTCCCAGCCCGGGCCCTTCGACGAGACACCAAGGTGTCCCCCGGGGACGTCCACCGCCCCGACGATGGTGTCCAGGAGCTGGATCGCCCAGCCGGTATGCATGCCGTGTTTGTGGGCGATGGCCCCTTTGCTCCAGTCGGCCACCGCCGGCCGGTAGGGAAGCACCTTGCCCTCCAGGGTGATGGTGCTGCCGATGGAAGCCGCCCGGCCGAACTCCCGGGCGATCCGCCGGATGGTGGCGGCAGGGACGGTGGTGATCTCCTCGGCCTTCTCGGGCGTGTATTTTTGCACGTGTTCCTTGACCAGCGCGAAGGCCGGGCGGGCCTGGCGGCCGCCGTCGACCTGGAAGGTCCCTTCAAGGGCCGGCCGGGCTCCCTCGGTATGGAAAGGCACCGCTTTCCCCGAGGCTTGATCCCAGACCTGGGCGTGGCCTTCGCCGTCCCTCGCGTAGTACCCGTCGTCGCCGATCAGGTAAGGGGCGTTGGTGCAACGGGCCAGGAACTCCCGGTCGTAAATCCCCTCCTCGTTGAGGAGCACGTTGGCCAGGGCCAGCGCCAGGGCGGCGTCAGTTCCGGGGCGGATCGGGACCCACTCGTTGGCCTTCGAGGCGGCTGTGTTGCAGTAGGGATCCACGACGACCAGCTTCAGGCCGCCCTTCTGCCGGGCGTCGGCCAACCTCGGGGCCAGGCCCAGGGGGTTCTTGGTGAAACCGGGTATCCCGTGCTGGCTTCCGAAGAGGATGCAATACTTCGCGTAGTGATAATCCGGTTCGCTGAAGAAGGTGCCGTCCACACTCCATGAGATGGGGTGGTTGGCGTTTCCGCAATAGTAGTCGGCAGAACCGGGATTCACGTTGGGGGTGCCGAAGGCCGTCGTCCACACGTTTCCCAGGGTGCCGAACCCCTGCGTGTCAAAGGATAAGACGGCGAGCTTTCTCGGGTCGGTCTCACGGATGGACTTCAGCCGGTCCGCGATCGCCGCCAGGGCCTCCTCCCAGGAGATCTCCACCCAGCCGGGATCCACCCCCGGCCCCTTCTCCGGGTTGGTCCTGCGCAGCGGCTTGGTGACCCGGTAAGGGTTGTAGAGTCCCATGATGGCGGCATGACCCTTGGCACAGACCCGGGACCCGTTGTGCGGGCTCTCAGGGTTTCCCTCAATCTTCACGACCACCCCGTCCACCCGGTGCACCCGGATGTTGCAGGCGTTGTAGCACATATAGCAAACGGTGGGCACCCAGACGTCATCTTTGGCTGCGTTTCGCTGCGTTTGCGCCGGCGCCAATTGGATGTCTCCCTTCCAGGAAGGTTTGGTGGAGTCTCATTCCGGTTCAGTTCAATTCAATGACCGGCCAGGTCAACTCATTCCAGCCGGTCAGTGCAACTCATTCCAGCCGGTTCAGCTCCCCCCGGCCGGTTCAACTCATTCCAGTTCAGCCCTGGGATCGAGCAACGGGATCAGGAAATCGACGACCAAGTAAAGGAGCATCACCAGCAGGGCGATCCCGACGAAGGCGCCTTGGGCCAGGGGGAAGTCCCTGGACAGGAGGGCGTAGGCAATCAGGCGTCCCATTCCGGGCCAGGCGAAGACCACCTCGATGGTCACCAGGCCCCCGACCGCCCAGCCCAGGTAGGTCCCGCTCTGGGCCACCATGGGCAGCAGGGCGTTGCGGGCCCCGTGCCGGAAGATCACGACCCATTCCTTGAGCCCCTTGGCCCGGGCCAGGTCCAGGTAGTCCTCGTGGAGCACGTCCAGCATGCTCCCGCGCATGAGCAGAAGCGGCAGGGCGAGCGAATAGATGGAAGCGGTCATCACGGGCAGGATGAGATAACGCGGGAACTCGGAGGAAAACCAGAGGGCCAGGATATCGCCCTCACCCCTGATGCCCGCATGCATCCCGCTTTCGGGAAACCACCCCAGGTACAGGGCGAAGAGGTAGACCAGCATCAACCCGATCCAGAAAGGCGGCGCACCACGGATGATCAAGACCAGCAGGCTGCCCACCTTTTCAAAGATGCTTCCCCGCTTCCAGGCGAAAAGCACGCCGATGAACCCGCCCACGAAGTAGGCAATGAACCAGGTGATCACCACCAGCGGGAGGCTGTTCAGGAGCGCGGTGACCACCAGCGTGGAAACAGGCCGCCCGTAAACGAAAGAGTTGCCCAGGTCCCCCTTCACGAGGTTGAGCAGGTAGAGACCGTACTGAACCAGGATCGGCCGATCCAGACCAAGCTGCTTTCGCACGGTGGTCTTGAGTTCCTCGCTGCTGAGCGGATCGACCAAGTAATCGGCGGCATCCCCGGGGAGGACCCGGAAAAGGAAGAAGATCACCGTGATGATGATGAACAGGGTGATGAGCAGGGAAAGGACGCGTCTGACCAGGAACCGCCCCGTCATTTCTTCGAATCACCTCTCCGCACAGCACAATTCATCACGCCGCTCCCCCCTCCTCATCCTGCCTTCTCAGGACGTTCTCCTGGAAGGCCCGTTGCTCGGAGGAGGGTGTTTCTCCAGACCAGATCACGCATGCCACCCGGTGGGACGAATCGACCGGGAGCAGCGGCGGCTCCTCGGCGGTGCAGGCCGGGGCCTGGTACGGACAGCGCGGCGCAAACCGGCAGCCCCGCGGGATGGAGGCCGCCCCGGGGATCTCCCCGGAGATCCGGGCCGGCGGGCGCTTGTCCTCGGCGTTCACCACCGGCAGGGATGCGGCCAGGGCGTCGGAGTAAGGGTGGTACCGGTGACTGAAAACCTGGCTGGTGGGTCCTATCTCCATGATCTTTCCGAGGTACATGATGGCCGTGGTGTCGCAGATATAGCTGATCGTTGAAAACTCGTGCGATATAAACAGGATGGATAAATCCAGGTCCTGCTGGAGCTTCCGGAACAGATTCAAAACCCCCGCCCTGACCGAAACATCCAGCATCGTGGTCGGCTCGTCGGCGATCAGCAAGGCAGGCCTCAGGACCAGCGCCCGGGCGATGGCCACCCGTTGCCGTTCCCCCCCGGAAAGCTCGTGGGGATACCGGTAGAGGTAATGCTCGGCCGGCTGGAGTCCCACCACCGTGAGCATCTCCTTGCACGTATCCAGATGCTCGTTCCCGTGGCCCAGGCGGTGAATGATCAACGGCTCGCGGACGATGTCGTAGACGCGCCAGCGCTCGTTCAGGCAGTCGTACGGATTCTGAAAGACCATCTGCACCTGGCGGCGGAACCGCATCAGGTCCCTGCTCCTGGCGGTGGTCACGTCCTCTCCAAGGAAATGAATGGTGCCGGCGGTGGGTGATTGCAGCCTGGCCAGCATCTCGGCCGTCACCGTTTTCCCGGAACCGCTCTCCCCCGCCAGACCTAGCGACTGGCCGGGCTTGACCTCAAAGCTGACCCCGTCCACGGCCCGGATATACGCCCCGGGTCCTTTTTTCCGCCCGGCCAGGAGACCGCGGCGCAGGGGAAACCACTTGGTCAGGCTGTCAACCCTGAGGAGGCTGGGCTCCGCGATCGTTCCGCTCTTGATGTTGGTGTTTATGTTGATGTTGGTCTTGTTCAATTTCCAAACCACTCCTCTAGCCCGTTCGGCCCAACCAGGTGTCGGGGTCCCGGGCCAGGCGCTGAAACTCCGACGCCCTCTGGGTGAAGTGACAGGCCACCCAATGATCGTCCTCCACCTGGGTAGGCCGGGGGGTTTCGGAACTGCACAATTCTTCCGCGAAGGGACAACGTTGAACGAACATGCAGCCCCGGGAGCGGGCTCCGGTGGGAGGAAACCCGGGAATGGAGACGAGGGCGCGGTGGGATCGAAAGTCGGGAAATGCGTTCTGCAAACCCAGAGTATAGGGGTGGTAGGGGTTATTGAAAATATTTTTAGTCGGGGCGAACTCCGCAATAGTTCCTGCGTACATCACGGCCACCCGGTCGCAATTTTCGGCGATGACGGCGATGTCGTGGGAGACGAGAAGCATGGAAATCCGCCGCTGCTCCTGCTGCAGTTTCAGTTCCCTCAGCACGCGGTCCTGGGTGACGACATCCAGGGCCGTGGTGGGCTCGTCGGCGATGATCAGGGGGGGCGAGAGGGCCAGGGCCATGGCGATGTTCACCCGCTGCCGCATCCCGCCCGAAAGCTGGTGCGGATAGCTGGTATGGCGGGACGGGTCGATGCCCACATTGGCCAGCACCTCACAGGTTCGTTCCAGCGCAACGGCGCGCTTCATGCCAGGGTTGTGCGTCCGGATCGCTTCGATGATCTGATCCCCGACCCGGTACACCGGGTTCAACGAATTCATCGAACTCTGAAAGATCATGGCGATCCGGGACCAGCGAAGCCCGCGCATCTCCTCAGGGGAAATGGCAGCCAGGTCCCGGCCCTGGTACATGATCCTCCCGGAGACGATCCGCCCGTTCGGCGGGAGCAGGCGGAGGATGGCCTTCCCGATCGTGCTTTTCCCCGAACCGGATTCACCCACCAGGCCTACCGCTTCCCCTTCTCCGATGAAGAAGCGAACGTTGTGAGCCGCCCTCAGAACCTCGCCGCGGCTGCGGTACTCCACTCCCAGGTCTTCGATGGTCACAAGGGAAGCCATGGTCATCTCCTCAACCTGGGGTTGAGAATTTCCTCGAAGGGGCGGGTGCAGAAGAAGACCGACGCCGTGGTAATGGTGATGAAAAGCCCCGGTGAGAACACCCACCACCACGATTGAATCGAGGCCCCCTTGGTGAAGGCCTGGCGCAGGATCTGCCCCCAACTGATGCTTGTGGGATCCCCGAACCCAAGGAAGCTGATCGCCGCCTCCGCCAGCACGGCATTTCCGAAAGCCACCGGCAGGTACACGAAGGTGAGGGGCAGGATATTCGGGGTGATGTGGTACAGCATGATGCGAAAGTCACTGGCCCCCGCGACCCGGGCCGACTTGATGAACGCCCTTTCCCGCATGGAAAGCACCTGGGTCCGGATCACCCGCATCGCCTGCCGCCAGTAGACCAGCGACACCGCCAGGATGATCGTCCAGACGCTCGGGGAAAGGATGCTCACGATCACAATGGCCAGGGGCTCGAAGGGAATGGAATAGGCCGCCTCCACCAGTCGCTGCAGCACGTTGTCCACGTGACCCCGGTAATATCCGCTGATCACTCCCAGGATGGTCCCCACCACGGCGGCGATCAGAGCGCCGTACAGACCGATGATGACGACCGTGCGGGAGCCGACCAGGATCTGGCTGAAGATATCCCGGCCCAGGTCATTGGTCCCCAGGAGGTATTCGGCCGAAGGGGGCTTCAGGATGGGCACCTTGCCGTCGAGTCCCCGGTTGATCGTCAGGGGCTCATAAGGGGCCAGTGAAGGTCCGATCAAAGCCATTACGATGATCGCCGCGAACAGGAAAAATCCGATCAAGCTTAACCGGTCACGCCGGGCGAGACGCCAGATATCCTTCATGCTGAACATCCCGGTGTTCGGTCCCCTTTCAAACCGCCCCGGCGGGGTGGAACCGGGTTTGCAAAACACCCGGTTCCACCCCGCCTGTTGCTCTAGACCAATGGCGGCCGTCAAAATGCCGTCAGTTACCGTCTGATCCTACTTATGCCTTTCAGCCGTCTGTTACCTTCTGACACCGTTCAGGTCCGGTTCCGTCGTTTAGGGAACCTGATGCCGTCTATTCAGGAAGCTTCTTCGGCTGATAGTTCTTGGGAAAGTGCAGCTTGCCGCTCGAATCCCAACCGTAACCCGCGTCCTTCAGGATCTGCTTGGCCTTGGCGATATCGTAGCGAGGCCACTTGAGACCGGCATTGTGCCAGAAGGGGTTCCCGGGGGGGATGAAGCTCGTGCCGGCTTCACCGTAACCCCGCAGGATCACGTCGATGATCGTACCGTAATCAACGGCGTAGGCCAGGGCCTCACGGAAGGCGTAGTCGGCGGTGGGGGAC
>JACPQU010000174.1 GCA_016190305.1 Bacillota bacterium | reverse complement strand
TCGGCCCTTTTCAGATCGGAATGTCGCTGACCATCTTCGATCAGGGATTCACAAAGTTCACCCTGCCCCCCTTCGGATCGGTCCGGGCCCGCACCCATCTGCCCCCTCTCCAGTTGACCGTCTCATTGCAAAACGTGGATCTCGACCTGCTTCGTGAGAGCTTCCAGGATGTCCCTCGGAAGGAAGCCGTGACCGCGCTCCGTGAAGAGGCGCGGGCGGCGGTGGCCAAGTTTCTGGTCAGGGTGCTGGTCCTGGCCGGGGTGGGGGGAGGTTTCGGGGTTCTTTTTTTCCCCCGCCGCGGCCGCAAGATCATCGCCCTGGCCGCCCTCTGGGGGGTCTTGCTCATGGCGGTCCTGGCGGGGGCGGGCCTGGCCAGCTTCGATGAGGAGGCCTTCCGCCGGCCGGAGTTTCAGGGGATCCTCCAGGCAGGCCCCTGGATGATCGGACTGGTCGAGGAAGGCCTCGTCAAGGTTCAAGCCCTGGCGAGCCAGTTGGAGATCATCGGGAAGAACCTGGAGAAGCTGTTCACCCGCATTGAGGAGCTGGAGCCCTTGGGGGTCGTGGAGGGCGACGTGAAGGTCCTCCACGTGAGTGACTTTCATAACAATGCGGCCGGGATCACCTTCGCCGCGCAGGTGGTGAAAAGCTTCGGGGTGGACCTGGTGATCGACACGGGGGATCTTACCGACCTGGGTACTCCCATCGAGTCGGACATCGTGGAGCGGATCGCCGAGATCGGAGTTCCCTACCTGATCGCCCCGGGGAACCATGAAAATCCGGAGGTCCTGGACAGGCTTAGAGCCCTGCCCAACGTCTCCATCATGGACCGGGGGATCGTCTTCCTCGACGGACTAAGGATCATAGGGGTACCCGATCCTGGATCGGCCGAGATCGGCGCCGTCGTGCCCACCCAGAAGGAGCTGGAGCGCCTTCGCGCCGAACTGGAGGAAGAGGTGCGGACGATGCCGGTCAAGCCGGATGTGCTGGCCGCCCATAACCCCCGGCTCGTCGAGCCGCTGGTCGGAAGCACCGGGATCCCGCTGGTCCTGGCCGGACATCTGCACCGCGCCGAGATCCGGGAGGAGCCGGGAGGCGTCTTCGTCAACGCCGGCACCACCGGGGGAGCCGGCGTGCGCGGTCTGCAGGTGCGGGAGGAAGTTCCCTACACCGCCGTCCTCCTGCACTTCAAGCTTCCGGTATCCAGCGCGGAGAGACCCAGGCTGGTCGCCGCCGATCTGATCAAGGTCTTCCATCTCAGGGGCAGGTTCAACATCGAAAGGGTCATCTTCACCGGATCGGAGGAGGATCAGGGAAACACCCCGGTCAAGGGCCCGGTCAAGTAGCCGAAGGCTTGGAAGATTGAACGGCTCGCCGTCTCATCCAGAACCCGAAGACGATCAGGGGTATGGCGAGCAACTGGACGAGGGTAAGCAAGCCCACGCCGAGGTAGTCATTGATATAAAGGGAGAAGAAGACGGCGTGCTCCTCGCGGACGCTGTCCTCGATCAAGGCCCGGAAAACGGTATTATAGATGAAGAAGGTCCAGAACAGGTAGCCCGAGGGTCGGGGCCGCCGGGAAAGGATATAGTGCAGGATGAGCAGGCCGACGCCGATCGCCGTTCCGTAGAGCTGCGCGGGATGGCGCTCCAGCCCGAATCCCGTCGGCCGTCCAAGGACCTCCTGGTTGAAGATGTTGCCGACCCGGACGAGGGCATATCCCAGGGCCAGCCCCGGAACCGCCAGGTCCATGATCATTTTGAGATCGATTTTTTTCCGTGCGGCGTAGGCCCATGCCGCCAGAACGCCTCCGAGAAGGGCGCCGTGCCAGGAGAGGCCGCCGTGATCGACCCGGATGATCTCCAGGAGGTCGCCGGCGTAGGCTCCCAAGTTGGTGGCGACGTAGATGATCCGCGCTCCGATCATTCCTCCGATGATGCTGATCAGGGCGATATTGTACAGAGAATCTTCGTCGATCCCGTGCTTCACTCCGTTGCGGATGAAGTAATAAAGACCGACGGCGATCGAAACGGCGAGCAAGAGGCTGTACCAACGGATCCCAAAACCGCCGATCTCAAAGATGAAGGGACTGAGTTCAAGCAGCAAACATAACTCCTCCCGCGCCGTAAGGTTGCTTTCGCCTTAACATTCTACCCTATTACGGTGTCTCCTTTTTGTACGTTCTTCTGGGGTATAATCCCCCTGTGGTATGTTCAAGGGTGAAAGGTGGAGGATCGTCCTCTGGTCGGGAAGAAACAAGGGAACTGGAAAAACAAGGTTCCGTGCGAGATTCACTGGAAAAACAAGGTTCCGTTAAGGTTCCGCCGGCAGGCGGAAACCGGAGAGAGGAGGGGAGCCCATCGCCCAGGATAACGCTTTCTTGAAAAGATTCCCCCTTTTCAACGACCTGGATGATGATGAGCTGGAACGCCTCTCTAAGATTGTTTTCGGCAGGAAGTACAAGAAAAACCAGGTCATCTTCGCCGAGGGCGAGCCGGTGGATTCCGTGTTTCTGATCCGGGAAGGCCGGGTGAAGGTCGCCCACATCCTGGCGGACGGGCGAGAGCAGATCCTGCACATCCTCCGTCCTGATGATATTTTTCCGCACGTCGGACTTTTCGGGGAGGGGCCTTTCCCGGCTACGGCGGAAGCGATTCAGGACACCACGGTAGCCCTGATCCGGAATATGGAATTCGAGAGCTTCCTTCTGGATAATCCACCCCTTTGCATCAAGCTGCTCAAGGTGATGAGCCAGAAGCTCCGCCGTCTGCAAGGCCAGGTGAAGGACCTGGCCATGCGGGACACCCATGGACGTATGGCCAGCGTCCTCTTTCAACTGGCCAAAGAACACGGAATCCCTTCCGACGAGGGGATCGGCATCGATCTGGGACTGACCCGCCAGGAACTGGCGGGTCTGATCGGGACCTCGCGTGAAACGGTCAGCAGGGTGCTGAGCGACTTCCGGCGCGATAAGGCGATCATCATCAAGCGGCAGCAGATCATCATCGCGGACGAGCACCGGTTGCGCTCGTGGATCCAGCCGAAGGCCTGACCGTCCCTGAAAAGTCATCCAATCATCGAAAATATCCCTGGGATTGTGATCAATTACCACTTGCGGCGTGATACCCCGGCAGGAGGCTTTTTACCCCGATTGCGTTATACTGGTTCCCGAAGCGTATTCGTCAACTGCTGAAGCATTCAGATGCGCAGCAGCGGTGCAGGGGACAACTGAACGGTTTTAAGGAGTACCGAGAGGAGGAGAAGTCTTGGCGGAGATTCACCTGGACATGACTATCGGTGAAGTGCTCAGGCTGAAGCCCAAGCTTGCCGATGTTCTGGCCGAGCTCGGGATCGGGTGCGGGGGCTGTCCGGCCGCCCAAATGGAGACCCTAAGGCAAGGTGCGCTCATGCACGGCATGCAACCGGAAAGGTTGCTGGATACCTTGAAGCAAGCGGATGGTGCGTGACGCCTTTCGACTGCCAGCAAGGGGAGTGAAAACTTGATCACCAGAGACGAGGTTGAACGGGCCCTCACCGGAGTCGTGGACCCCGAGCTGCACCGGAACATCGTGGAGCTTGACATGGTCAGGGAGATCCGGGTTGAGGGCGCCAAGGTTCATGTGCAGGTTGCCTTGACCATCTCGGGATGTCCGATGAAGGGAAGGATCGAGCAGGACATCCGAACCCGTCTCGGAGACCTCCCGGAGGTGGAGGAGGTGACCCTGGACGTCACCGTGATGACCCAGGAAGAGCGGCAGGCCTTGATCGAGAAGATCAAAGGGCCCAAGCCGACCTCCCCGCTGATGGATGGGTCGGCGCCCACCAAGATCCTGGCGGTCGCGAGTGGAAAGGGCGGGGTGGGGAAATCGACGGTAACCGCAAACCTCGCGGTGGCCCTCGCCCGCAAAGGATTCACGGTGGGGGTTCTTGATGCCGACGTATGGGGTTTCAGCATTCCGCGGGCGCTTGGTCTGACCGCCAAGCCGACCATGATTGATAAAACGATCATCCCGCCGGAGGCGCACGGGGTACGAATCATGTCCATGGGCAGTTTCGTGGATGAAGATTCACCCGTCATCTGGCGGGGCCCCTTGCTGGGTCGCGCGCTGGAGCAGTTTCTGACCGACGTGCACTGGGGAGACCTGGATTACCTGCTCCTGGATCTTCCTCCCGGCACGGGAGACATCGCCATCAGCCTGAGCCAGTTGCTGCCCCACGGCTATTTTCTCCTGGTGACCACACCGCAGGCCGCTTCCGTTCATGTGGCCAGCCGGGTGGCCCACATGGCCAAGAAGACGGGACATCGCTTGGTCGGCCTGGTAGAGAATATGTCCTACTTCGTTTGCCCTCACTGCGAGGAGCGCACCGAGGTCTTCGGGGCGGGCGGAGCCGAGGCGCTGGCCAAGGTCATGGAAGTTCCGCTCCTCGGACGGATCCCCCTGGAGCCGGTCGTCCGGCAGGGAGGGGACGAGGGAGAACCGGTGGTGGTGAAGGCGCCTGATTCCCAAGCTGGAAAAGCTTTTCTCGAACTGGCTGATCAGGTGGCCAAGTTGATTCCGGTCCCCGTTGCCGTCGCCGGGAACCCGGGGAGTTGAATTCCGGCACCGAAGGGTTCTAGGGCAGGGATCTACGCCTGATTGTGATAAGGTTGTCCAGGGGCAGGCCGCAGGCCTGCCCCTGATCTTCGCGCGGAAGGTTCCCGGACCCCGGCCGCGAAAACTCTTTTGGATAAGGGAGAGTGGGCGGTACCGTGCAAGGATCGCTCCGGTGTTTTCTCGCTGTCGGGCTCGCCGCCGGCGCCAGGGATGCGGTTTCCGCATGGGTGAATTCCATCCGCGAGGCGGAAGACGGGGTCAAGTGGGTGGATCCGGCGAACCTGCACCTGACCCTCAAGTTTCTGGGCGCCACCGATCCGGAGGCGATTCCCAGGCTGGAATCGGAGATCTCGGAGGCCGTTCGGCCGCTGGCCCCCTTTTCAATTACTTTAGGCGGAACCGGGGCTTTTCCGAGTCCGTCCCGGCCCCGGGTTTTCTGGATCGGGATCAGTACGAACGGATCCAGGCTGGCCTCTCTGTACCAGGCGGTGGAGGACGCTGCTCTGAAAGCGGGTTTTGCCCCGGAACACAGGTCATTCAACCCTCACCTGAGCGTGGGCAGGGTCAGGGAAGGGGCCACGGTTTCCCGGCGGCTGATCTCCGGGGTGACGTCTGCGGCCGCCCGCGAGTTCGGGGTATCCGGCGTGGAGGGAGTGACCCTTTACCGCAGCGACCTCCGGCCGGGCGGGCCCGTATACGCCCCTCTGGGATTCTTCCCCTTGATGGGATAGAAGGATTTTGCCCTTGGGCGTGAAATTGTAAAGTAAAGCTTTACTATTTGTGCAGGACAAGGTTTAGAATTGCTAGATTGGGCTGGTGAGAGGAGAGGACTTGCCTTGGAGAAGGAAAAGGCTTTGCAGATCGCGTTGAATCAGATCGAGCGCCAGTTCGGCAAAGGTTCCATCATGCGCCTGGGAGAGGCAACCGCGCGGATGACGGTCGAGACCATCCCCAGCGGGGCCCTGTCTTTGGACTTGGCCCTGGGGGTGGGCGGGCTCCCCAGGGGCAGGATCGTCGAGGTCTTCGGGCCGGAGTCCTCCGGTAAAACCACGGTGGCGCTCCACTCCATCGCCAACGCCCAGAAAGCGGGCGGTACCGCCGCCTTTATCGACGCCGAGCATGCTCTCGACCCCTCTTACGCCCGGCGGCTCGGGGTGGATATCGACAACCTGCTGATCTCCCAGCCGGATACGGGTGAGCAGGCCCTGGAGATCTCCGAGGCCCTGATCAGAAGCGGGGCGATCGACGTTTTGGTGATCGACTCCGTAGCCGCCCTGGTCCCCAAGGCGGAGATCGACGGGGAGATGGGGGATGCCCATGTCGGCCTGCAAGCCCGCCTCATGTCCCAGGCGCTCCGCAAACTGGCGGGGGCGTTGAGCAAGTCCAAGTGCGTGGCCATCTTCGTCAACCAGATCCGGGAGAAGGTCGGGGTCATGTTCGGGAACCCGGAGGTCACCCCGGGGGGCCGGGCCCTCAAGTTCTGGGCTTCGGTGCGGCTGGACATCCGCCGGCTGGAAGCCATCAAGCAGGGAAACGAGATCATCGGAAACCGGACGAGGGCCAAGGTGGTCAAGAACAAGGTGGCGCCACCCTTCCGTCAGGCGGACTTCGATATCCTCTTCGGCGAGGGGGTCTCCCATGAAGGATGCCTCCTGGACCTGGGCACCGATTTGCAGGTCTTGTCCCGGTCAGGGTCCTGGTACACCTTCGGCGAGGAGAGGATCGGTCAGGGGAGAGAAAACGCCAGGCAGTTCTTGAAGGAGCACCCCGATACCGCCCTTGTTCTGGAGGGGAAGATCCGTGCGCTAATCGTTCAGGCTTCCCAGGCCGGTTCGACCAGGAGAACGGACCCGTCCGAAGAGGAGGCCGTCGCGCTCACTTCGGGCGATTGACCCGCAAGGATTCTTCTCGAAGAGATTGACAATGACCGAGTCGGAGATGAACATCCGGAGCTGGATCTGAGCCTCCTATAGATATCAAACAGATATCTGGATATCCGTAGGATCTGGATATCCACAATCAATCCACTCCGGATGCTCTCCGGGGTCTAGTGATGACCGTCGATGTGATCCCATGAGCAATGAACCCCCAGAAATCCGATCAAGTCTCCCTGAGCATAGGTCCAATAATAATCAATCCCTCGGGATCCTCTCCACGGGATGCTAAGCCCATTATAAATACAACTCATACCCTATCCGAACTACTGGTAGCCGAGCAGAGCAATTAAGTCACGCAAGTGCCCCGCATCTGCCTAACGGCCGTTCCAATTAGTGTGCCAACCTGATACCAACACCGGAATTCATTACCTAAACTGTACCTAGAGAACGGTGTCCATATGACTTACGAGAGCCATCCTACAGAGCCCGGTGCCGGAGTGAAATAGTGCAACGCGGGCAAGACATCGCCCTTATTTACTAAGCTGCAGTTCCCATAACGGGTGTACGAACTTTCGGGAGGGGACAGTTATGGATGAACAGTCCGGCGGGCGCAGTCTATCACGCCGCAGGTTCCTCAAGGCTGTAGGACTGCTAGGCACTGGAGCGGCTGCCGTAGGTACCGGGTTGACACGCCTTGATCCGTCCGCGCTGGTGCAGCGGGCTTCGGCAGCGGAAGCGGCTGATCCCAAGGCGCACCAATGGGTATTCGTGATGGACCTTCGCTTGTGCGACGGCTGTGAGAAATGCACCGACGCCTGCCGGAAACAGCATTACCTCCCCAAGGAACAGTCGTGGATCAAAGTCTACAAGCTCAAGGGTGCTTCCGGGATGGAATTCTTCTTGCCCCGTACCTGCCAGATGTGCGAGAACGCACCCTGCCTGAAGGTTTGCCCAGTCAAAGCTACCTTCAAGGACCACGAGGGTATCGTGCTGGTCGACCAGGCCAAGTGCATCGGATGCCGGATCTGCATGGCAGCGTGTCCGTACGAAGCCCGCTATTTCAATTTCGACACCCCGCCGGAGGCGCCGGCTTCCCTCGGGCCTGCCCGCCCGGAATTTCCCGTTCCCCAGCAGAGAGGCACAGTAGGGAAGTGCGTGTTCTGCATCCATAACCTGCGCTTCGGGAAGATTCCGGGGTGCATCGAGGCCTGCTCGATGGAGGCCCTTTTCGTGGGGGACTACCACCTTGACCTGGCCACCAACGGCCGGAAGACGGTGCAACTATCCAAGTTCATCCAAGAAAACGATGCCGTCCTCTACAAGGAGGATTTGAACACCCGGCCTCGTGTGTACTACATCCTCGGCCACGGACAAGACTTGGGACACTGAAACGGGGAGAAGATGTGATGCAGGCCACAGGGGTTGTCCAGAACCAGGAGGTCATTTGCAAGGCAGCGTTGCGATCCGTTCATAACGGCGGAAGGCGGTTCAAGCTCTGGGTGGCGCTCCTTGCGCTGCCGGTGCTCTGGGGATTCGTAGCCTGGCTGTACCAGGTGACGAACGGCTTGGGTGTGACCGCCCTCAGCAACCAGTACTTTTGGGGTCTGTACGAGACCAACTTCGTCACCTTCATCGGTTTAAGCTACGGCGGGGCCCTGGTGTCGGCGATTCTCCGCCTCACCGGCGCCCGGTGGCGCGCTCCCATCACCCGCCTGGCTGAAGCGATGGCCCTGATCACCTTGATGATCGGGGGCGCCTTCGCCATCATCCACCTGGGACATCCGGAGCGGGTCTGGCAGTTCTTCGTGACCCCGCAGCTCTCGTCGCCGATTATCTGGGACTTCGTCGCCCTGAACACCTACCTGGCCGCGACGGTGATCTTCCTTTATCTCCCGATGATCCCCGACCTGGCGGCCGCGGCTTCCACGCTCCCGAACGGTTGGCGGCGGCGGATCTATCTCTTCCTGGCCCGCGGATGGCAGGGCCGTCCGGATCAGGAGCGTCTCCTGGAACGGGCGACGATGGGAATCTCCATCCTGATCATCCCGGTGGCCATCACCGTGCACTCGGTGCTCGCCTGGACCTTTTCCCTGCATAACCGGGCCGGCTGGCACAGCTCGATTTACGGCCCTTACTTTGTGGTCGGGGCGCTGTTTTCGGGCGTGGCCCTGGTGATCCTGGTCGTGGCGGCCTTCCGCCGGGCCTACCGCCTGGAGGAGTACATCGGAAAGAAGCAGTTCGAATACCTCGGTTACCTGATGACGGCCCTGGCGGTTCTCTACCTGTACTTCACCTTCACCGACCTGCTTGCGGAGAGCTATATCATCACCACTCACGGGACCCAGTTGCTGGAGTTCCTCCTCGTGACCAGGTACGCCCCGCTGTTCTGGGCCTTCCTGGTGCTGGGGATCTTCGTTCCCATCCTTACGGTGGCGTGGCCCCGAACCCGGACGGTGCCCGGCATAGTCTTCTCGGCGGCCCTGGTGGTGCTGACCATGTGGCTCAAGCGGTTCCTGATCGTCGTTCCGTCCCTGGCCGTTCCGCTTGTTGAGCACACCCCATCCACTCAGAGCTATGTACCCAGTTGGGTGGAGGCATCCATCTCCCTGGCAGCCCTGGCGGCGATTCCCCTGCTGCTCATCCTGTTCTTCCGGGTATTCCCGGTGCTGTCGATCAAAGAACTGGAGGAAGCGGCTGAGGCTCATTGACCCGCTCACGAACCGCGTAGTCTTAAAAATTCGTTCTTAAACAATTCCATAAACAATTACCATCGCAGGGCAGACTACTCAGAACAACAAGAATATGAAAAGAAAGGAGGTAAAGAGGATGAACAGGAGGTGGATCCGGTTCGCCGCGCTGACAGCCACCGTCGTACTCGCGCTCTCCGTTCTCCTAGTCCAGGCCGTTGCGGCCGCAGACCCGGTCCAGGCGACCCTCGAAACATCCGAAGGTCTAGAAGGTAGGGTGTTACTGAACGTCCGCCTGGTCGGGCCGGCCGGAAAACCCGTAAACAACGTACCCGTCGTCTTCGAATCGGTCCAAGACTTCTTCGGCCGTTCGACGATGAAACTGGGGGAGGCCGTCACCGATTCGGCCGGTATGGCCACTCAGAGTTTCCTACCGGGTTTCGAAGGCCCCTTCCTGCTGCGCGCCAAGTTCGCCGGCAACGAGAGTTTCGCTCCCGCGGCAGCCGAGATCGACAACTTTACTGCTCCCGGAGCAGCACCCATCTATTCCGGCCATGCATCGTCCCTGTTGTCGCCGGTGCTTCTCAAAGCGGGAATGACCATCATTCTGGCCACGGCCTTGATCTGGCTGTTTCTCTTCAGCACCCTGGCCAAGGTGTGGTTCGGCCTGGCCCGGCGAGTCCCGGAGTACGACAAAGAAGCGGTTGTCGTCGGCTCACGGAAGCTCAAGAGAGCATAAATGGAAGAGGATGTAAAAGGAGGATACCCCGTGTCAAGGATTCTCAAGTACCGCTCCATCATTGTGATTGCCCTGATCCTGGCCGCCCTGCTGGTGGTCTCGGCCTGCGCCAAGAAAGAAGAGCCCAAGAAAGCTGGAGAGCAGCCGGCTCCGGCCCAACCGGCTGCGATGAAGGAACTGATCGTCATCGACAGCGTGGTTCGCGGATCCTTGAATATTGCCGATCCGGATAAGGCGACCCAATCTTGCAAGCTGAACAACGTCTTCTTGAGGAACGAGCAGATCGTATGGCGGATGAAGGTTATCGATCCCGTGACCGGCAAGAGCATGACTGATCAGGAAATTGAAACTTTGATCGTGAAGCTGGGCGACGGGACAGAGTTGAAGCCGGGAAGGTTCTCCCCCCGTCCGAAGGAAAATTCGACCGATGCCTTCTGGTCGACTTCCTTTAACATCCCTGAAGATTACCCGGCTGGAACGCTGAAATACTCCATTGAGGCCACGGCCAAAGACGGCCGCAAGGGCAAGTTCGTAACCTTCGCCCTCGCTCCCACGGATCTGACCATTCTCCCAGAGGCGCGGCCGAAGATCGAACAAAAGAAGTCCTAGAACCGAATGCTGACCAGACCGGGGCCCCGAAACCAAACGGGGCCCCGGGTCACAGATGACCGCAACTGGAAGATCATGCACCGGGAGGAAGTGAGACTAGTATGAGGCGCCGATTCGCAGTAGTTATGGGAATCCTGATGATCCTCCTGGCATTGACGGCTTGCTCCAGCAAAACGGAGACGAAGCCGGAACCAAACACACCGGCTACCACCGATACTAAGACCGAGCCCAAGGCCGAGCCAAAGGCGGACAGTAAAAGCGTGGTTCCGGCCGCCCAACCGGCCCAGCCCGCTCAACCCGCTCAACCGCAGGGCCCCGCTTTCACCCAGGAGCCCACTGCCTACCCGGGTGCCAAGATCCAGGTTGATCCGGGCAAGGGAACGGTCGGTACCAAGGTCACCATCAGCGGCACCGGCTTCCCTGCCGGCGAAGAGATCGATCTTCATTGGAAGACATTTAATGGACGGTGGGTCCTGGAGGAAGACGAGGTCGTATTTGTAGGACCCCGTTACGACGCAGTTTTTGAAAAACTTCCGAAGGCCAAGTCCGACGGGTCGGGTTCTTTTCAACTCGAGTATACCATCCCGGAGGATTTCGGCGGCGTCCACGACGTTTATGCCAGCATCAAGGACAAGTTCGCCGCCCGGAACGCTTTCAACATCACGCCCAGCTTCAGCGTGGAGCCCGCCTCTGGCCCCATCGGAACTCCGGTCACCATCAGGGCCAAGGGGATCGGTTACCGGCAGCAACTGGCCCAGTGGCACGTCGCCTGGGACAACGGGTACACCGGTTACATGACGGCCGTCAACACCCGCGGTTCCGCCACGGCCTATATCCGCATGGCCGGGCCGGCCGGGAAGCACGTCCTAAAGATCTGGAGGAACTATCGCGGGATCCCGTATCTCAACCCCCACCAGGGACCCTTCGGGCCGCTGCCCGAGTCGACTTTCATCATGAACGTCACTGAGGGCGTTTACAAGGCGCCGGCCATCTACGCCGATCCCAAGCCGGAGGACACCGTTCGACCGGCTCCGGAGGCCAAGTCCGCCGGCGGCGCGAAGCTGAAGGTGACGCCGGAGAAGGGTACGGTGGGCTCGAAGATCACCCTGCAAGGGGAAGGTTTCTCCGCCAACCAGCCGGTCAAACTGACCTGGGCGAGCAGGCAGGGGCAGCAAATCACCGCAACCGGTCTTCGTGAGGGATTCGAGGAAAAGATCACCGAGCTTGAGGCGGTGACGGCGGGGTCTGACGGCAAGTTCACCAAGGAAATGACCGTGTTCGATGATTTCGAAGGCAATCATCGAATCACCGCCGAGAACGGAGACAAGAAGGCCGAGGCCTACTACTCCATCTACGCCTCCATCGTCGAGTTTCCCAAGACGGTCAAGGTGGGCGAAGAGATCAATATCCGGATGAAGGGCGTGGGCTGGAACATCCAGGGCAAGACCTACGCCATCGTCTACAACAACAAGTACCTGGGATACGGCTGCAGCTTCAGCACCAGGGGTGACATCGACCTGCGCATCCCGGCGGCGGGCGGTCCGGGCGTCCACATCATCGATCTGTATCCGGCCGTCTACGAGGGGAAGGATCCAACTCCCGACGTCTACTCCAACGCCAACCTGACGTACCGGTACGATCATCCAGGGAGCATACTGCCGGCCTTCCGGCTGACCCTGACCGTCACGGAGTAGGGATAAGGAGTAGGGATAAGGAGTAGGGATCCGAAAGAGCAAGAAGAATTACTGTGGGCCAGGGCCACATTAGGCCCTGGCCCGATATCTTGCTTGAACACCGACTACCCGCCGGCCTGCGCACGGACGGAAAGGCTTGGTGATGGAAATGAACCGGCGTCTCAAACATGATTCAGCCCAGGGCCTGGTGACCGGATCTGCAGGGTCGCCTGGTTGCTGCACCCTGCAGAGACCCGGCAGTGCTCTCCAGGTCAAACTTTCAAGATTGATGGTCTTGCTGTTGCCGGTCTTATTGGTCGTCACCCTGACCGCCACCGGCTGTAGCCGTAAAACGGCCCCGCCCGACCCTGTTCCGGTCCCGAATGTTCCGAATGAACCACCGGTTTCCCAGGAACAAACCGTCGTCCTTTTCCGGATGCTTCGGTTCGTACCCAAGGATTCCACGGTGACCCAAGGAACCGTGGTCATGTTTATCAACGACGATCTCGTGGAGCACGACGTGAAGATCTTCCCGGGTACGGTCACCGATCCCACATCAGGCTCCATCGCCGACAGCCCGTACATGCAGCCAGGCGGCCGGTGGGATTATACCTTTACAGAACCAGGGCTCTACAAGCTTTACTGTTTATCCGCTGAACACTGGCGACTGGGAATGGTCGGAACGATCAAAGTAGTATCTGATTAGTCGTTTACCCGTTCCAAATGCCGTCTTCATCCGTTCTGTTCACTTTTCATGGGATGGATGGTCATAAGGGTACTCCAAACATTTATGGACGCCTACATTGGGTGACCGTTGCCTTCGACTCCCTGTTTCAATTACCCTCTACTTAGCCCATCAATCCTCTGTCGAGGTTCCTGTTTGAGGATCAGTCCGGCCTGACAGAAGGGAGAAACCAACTTGAAGCTTCAAGGGGCGGTGGCCCGCCGTATACCTCTATACTTGACATGCCTGGAAAGATTCAAGCAGGAAGGATTCAATATCGTAACGTCTCGGCAGATAGCCGAGGTCTTGGGTTTATCCCCCCAGAGCGTTCGAAAGGATTTTTCTCTCATCGGGACATGTGGAAGTCTCGGTTTTGGTTATCAGATCGACGAACTGATCGCGTGCCTGAAGGATGGTACCAGAATTAGAGACGCTATCCGAATCGCGGTGGTAGGAGTCGGGCCGATGGCCAGATATATTGTAAACCAAACTCTGACTCACAGTCGATGCCTGAGGATTGTCGCCCGATTCGGATTTAAGCCCAGGGTCGCCAGAGAGAAAGAAACTCGTTTAGATATAATTGCTCTTGAAGAGATTCCTTCCATAATTCAGGAGCGGCAGGTGCGGTTGATTGTTGTTGAAGACAAAAGCATGGCGCATCTGGTATTTTTAGAGCTCGGCAAGATGGAAAATCCGCCTTCTATGATCGTCATCGGTTCTGGATCTGGATTGGAGGCCCCGATCGGGGTCAAGGTACAATACCTTGACCTGGTTGGGGAAATGGAAAGGAGTGCCATCATAGCCGGGGCAGCGGAACCAAACCCCTGTAACCGCTTCTCATCCCCCTGCAATCCATAATAACCCCCCAATGTTTCATATAGCCTTCCCTGTCACAGCCGGTGGCAGGTGTCCCTTATGGCCTATCCTACACAGGTCATTTATTCAATATAAGTGTCAATAAAGTTCAACTTCACCTCTGTGTTTAAAATTAGTCTCCTACCAAAACAACCTGTTTCAAACCCTAAGATTCTCTCGTTCCTCCGTGGCGACTATTCATATGAATTTTACCATATCCAATCGATGCCCACTTATAGCTATCTACAATAGCATTGAGGTGTGAAAGGTATGCACACCGGATATGAAATGCCCTAACACCCGACTTTCGACTACTTGATACCGGACTCGTTGTGGATCACCCTGGTACTAGAAAAGGCTGCCTTCTTTCAAACATTAAATGGAAGTCAAAGGAGGGTCGGGTTATGAAGATCGGGAGAAGGACTTTTATCAAGGGGTCCGTTGGGGCGGGAGGAACCTTGGCAGCCGGTCGCTTGCTCTTCGGCGAACTGGAGACCCTGGTCGATGCGGGAGAGAGCCGGGCGACCGCTCCCGGGGAGGACTGGGTTCCCACCACCTGCTGGATCGGGAAACAGGAATGTGGGATCCTGGCCCGGCGAATCAACGGGCGGCTGGTCAAGCTGGAGGGGCACCCGGATCACCCCCGGAACCTGGGGCGGCTGTGTCCCAAGGGGATAGCCCAGATCATGGCTGTCTACGACCCCAACCGGGTTAAGACCCCCCTCGTCCGCACCAACGAGAAAGGGGTTACCGGGAAGTGGCGCCAGGCCTCCTGGGACGAAGCCTTATCATTGGTGGGAGAAAAGATCAAGGAGGTCCGGACCAGAGATAAGCGCCTCCTGATCTGGCAAAAGGGCCGAAGCAAAGCGGAAAGTTTTTATGATAACGCCTTTGTGAAAGCCTCCGGGGCCACCAAGCTGGGACATGGAGCCTACTGCTCCGACGCCGGCTACAGGGCCTGCGAATACACCATCGGTTCCCACGGGGTGCTCCACCCCGACATCCGCCACACCCGCTATCTTTTAGCCTGGGGGTGGAACGTCACCAACGCCGGGGGCAACAAGCTGTGCTGGATCACTTGGCCCCGTGAACTGGTAGAGGCCAAGGAACGCGGCCTCAAGGTGGTAGCTATCGATCCCAGGCTGCGCGGGAGCGGCCCCTTCGCCGACGAGTGGGTACCCATCCGTCCGGGCACCGACCTGGCCTTGGCCCTGGCTCTCTGCAACGCCGTCATCCAGGAGGGCACCATCGATCGGGAGTATCTCGCGAAGTACACCAACGCCGGCTTCCTGGTCAAAGATGACGGCTACTTTCTGAAGATTGACGGCAAGGAGCAGGTCTGGGATCAACCCGCCGGTGCGCCCCGTGCCGCCGGCTCCGAGGGCGCGTTACCGCCCCTGGAGGGGACCTTCGTCCACGCCGCGCTTGCCTACAGGACCGCCTACCAGGTGTTCAAGGATCACGTAGCCCGGTACACTCCTGAGTGGGCGGCCGGGGTCTGCGGCATCTCCGCCGAGGCCGTGACCCGGATTGCGCGCGAGTTGGGCCGCAACGCCGCGATCGGCAGCACGGTGGTGCTGGACGGGGTCGAACTTCCCCACCGACCGGTGGGGATCATGGCTTATCACATGTCTCAGCAGGAGCTGGGCTTCCAGGCGATCCGGGCCATGCTCATCCTGATGATGCTCTTGGGAGCCGTGGAGGCGGTTGGGGGGCAACGGATCGACTTTACTTGGAAAGTGGATAAGAACTACGAGGCACTTGACAAGGTGGAGATCAAGGATCCCCCTTACAACGTTTACCTCAAGGACTCCAAGTACTTTCCCATCAACAGTGCGAACCCCTCGGTGGTCGCCAAGGTCATGGCGGATCCCCAGAAATATGGTGTGAATTACACACCGGAAGTCTTGATTATTCATATGACCAACTCCATCGTAGCCTTCGCCGATCAGACGGCGATGATGAAGGCTTATGACAAATTCAAGTTCATTGCGGTAATTGACCCCTGGCTCTCGGAGACGGCCGACCTCTACGCCGATGTCATCCTCCCGGCGGCCACCATCGAGAAGTACGAGGGGCCGATGAAGGTTTCAGATCAATACACTGACGCCGTTTCCCTTCGGCTCCCCCCGATGGACCCTATGTTCCAGTCACGGGGCGATATCGACATCTACCTGGACCTTTGTGAAAAGGCGGGGATCCTCTACGGCAAAGGAGGCTACCTGGACGAACTGAACAAGGCATTAGGATTCAAGGAGGGCTATACCATGTCCCTCGACAATAAACCCGCCGTTCGCGAGATCTTCGACCGCTGGGCCAAGTCGGAGGGGATCACCGAAGGGGTCGCCTATTTCGAGAAGAAGGGCGTCAAGGTCAAGGGTCGGGTACCGGCCAAGAAGATTTACGGTTTCGCCCAGGACCCGCCCTTCAGCGGCCTTAGGCACCGCCTGTACGGAGAATCGCTCCTGCGGTTGGGGGAGACGATGAAAGCCAAGGGCGCCGAGGAGATCTACTGGCAGGATTACACCCCGCTCCCTACCTGGCGGCGGCTTACGATGAACGACTCTCCTTCCGAGTACGATCTTTACCTTATTTCTTTCAAACAGGTCGAGTTCAAGCAGTCCCGTTCAAGCTTTATCCCCCTGCTGGCGGAAGCGGCTCCCGGGCAGCGGGTCGAGATCAACCCGGCGACCGCCCAGGCCAGGGGGATCAGCGACGGCGACGAGGTCTGGGTGGAGTCCCATAACGCTATTAACGGTGAAACAAGAAAACTTAAAACCGTAGCTCGATATCGTCAAGGGATTCGACCCGATACGGTGGGAATGGCCCACCACTTCGGATTGTGGACCCATCCCTGGGCCAAAGGTCAGGGACCCTCCCCGAATTCCATCTTCTTTTCCGGGGAGGGTTATGTCGTTAACACCGCCGATCAATCTTTCCACGTCAAGGTGCGTGTCTACAAGGCCTAACGTAGAGGAGGTGAACGAACTTGGCTCGCTTCGGAATGATCATTGATCTTGATCGATGCAACGGTTGCCGGGCGTGCATGGAGGCCTGCAAGGTGGAGAACAACACTCCCCAGGCCAATCTCTGGATGTACGTCTTCCGTTTTGAAGACGGCGACTATCCGAATACCAGGATCTTCTTTCTACCCAGGCCCTGTATGCACTGTGATAACCCCCCTTGCGCCAAGGTCTGCCCGGTGGGTGCGCGCTACAAGCGTGAAGACGGACTGGTGGCGATGGATTGGGAGCGGTGCATCGGCTGCCGTTATTGCGAGGTGGCCTGCCCATACGGGGTCAACTCGTTCAACTGGAAGGAGCCCCGAAAAAACTACTACCTGAACTGGAATGATGAAGACCTGGGTTTTGCAACCGGAGGGGCTGTACCTCCTTACCGGAACCCGGACCTGGATAGGGCCTTGGGACCTGAGCAACGTCGGATTGCGGGGGGGGGCCACCGAAAAGGCATCGTGGAAAAATGCAGCTTCTGCGTCCATCGGGTGGAGAAGGGGTTATTGCCAGCTTGCGTGGCCAATTGCCCGACGATGACCCTCAACTTCGGTGATCTCGACGACTCT
>JACPQU010000171.1 GCA_016190305.1 Bacillota bacterium | reverse complement strand
CGCCATCGCCGTCGGAGGCTACTTCGCCGTCGATCCCCTTGTCAAGAACGTCCGCCTGGGTCTTGACATCAAGGGCGGGATCTTCGTCCTGCTGGAGGCGGTGGAGACCGAGGGGAAGCCGGTGGACAAGGATACCATCGAGCGTACGGTGGCGCGGATCCGTAACCGTGTGGACCAATTGGGGGTCACCGAACCGGAAATTGCCCCCGAGGCGGACCTGGGAGGGAAGCAGAACCGGATCCGGGTGCTCCTCCCGGGGGTTCAGGACCGGCAGCGGGCCATCGAGATCATCGGCCGCACCGCGCTCCTCGAGTTTAAAGACCCGGAGGGCAAGACCTTCCTTACCGGGGAGGAGCTGATCGACGCCCAGGCGCTGCGTGATCCCGGCACCTTTGAGCCGGAGGTGATCATCACCCTGTCACCCAAGGGCGCTGACATCTTCGAGCAGAAGACCACCGAGCTTTTACAGAGACAGATCCCGATCGTCCTGGACGGGAGCGAGATCTCCTCGCCCGTCGTCCAGAGCCCGGGGATCCGGGAGCCGCGCATCACCGGGCTGACCATCGAGGAAGCCGCCGACTTGGCGCTTCTGCTCCGCTCGGGAGCCTTGCCCGTGGCCCTGGAGCGCCGGCAGGTGGTGTCGGTCGGACCGACGCTGGGTGCCGATTCCACGCGGGACAGCGTCAAGGCGGGGTGGATCGGACTCACCCTCCTGGCGGCTTTCATGATCGTCTATTATCGCATCCCCGGTTTCTTGGCCTGCATTGCCCTAGCGGTTTATGTGGGCCTGGTCCTGGCCGCCCTGATCGGCCTGAAGGCCACCCTGACCCTTCCGGGGATCGCGGGCTTGCTCTTGTCCATGGGTATGGCGGTGGACGCAAACGTGATCATCTTCGAACGGATCAGGGAGGAACTGGCACGGGGCAAGACCATCCGTTCATCCATCGAGTCCGGTTTCTCCCGGGCCCTGCTGACCATCGTCGACTCCAACGTGACCACCCTGATCGCCGCCGCCGCCTTGATCAAGTGGGGCACCGGCCCCATCCGGGGCTTCGCGGTGGTGCTGGCCATTGGTCTGGTGGCCAGCATGTTGACGGCGGTGGTGTTGACCAGATTCATGATCCGTTTGACCGCCGAGGCTGAAATCGTCAAGGGCGGCCGCCTCTTCAGCGGGCTGCGCTGGGTAAAGGAGGCGACCCCCTCGTGAAAAAATCAGCGACTCCCCAACGCGTGCAGCTTAAAGTTCCGAATATAATGAAGCATCGCCGCAAGCTCTATATTTTCTCGGCGGTGATCATGCTGGCCGGACTGGTGTCGCTCCTCGTCCAGGGTCTGAACGAAGGGATCGACTTCACGAGCGGGAACAGCTTCACCCTCCAGATGAACCGCCAGGTAACCCTGGATGACCTGGACGGGATCCGGCAGGAACTGGCCTCCTTCAATCTTCAGGGCAGCGTCGTCCGCAGGATCGGGGACGACCTTACCCAGGTGGAGATCCGCACCTCTTTGCTCGAAGACAGCACGCAGGAAAGAATGCTGAAGGCTCTTGAGGAGAAGTTTCCCATCACCGAGACCTCGGTCACGGTGGTCGATCCCGCCTTCAGCCGGGAACTGGCCAGGCGCGCCCTGCTGGCCCTGGGGGTTGCGCTGGCCGGGATGCTCGTATACATCTCCTGGCGGTTTGAGTTCCGCTCGGCGGTGACGGCCATCGCCGCCCTCCTGCACGACGCAGTGGTGGTCATGGGGGTCTTCTCCCTGTTCCAGGTGGAGGTGGACAGCGCCTTCGTGGCCGCGATCCTGACCATCGTCGGGTACTCGATCAACGACACGATCATCCTTTTCGACCGGGTCAGGGAGAACTTCAAGGGGGTGGCGCGGAAGGAAGACGCCTCCTACCTGATCAACCTGAGCATCTGGCAGACCCTGGGACGGACGATCAACACCGGACTTACCACCCTGATTCTGGTCACCGTTCTCTTCATCCTGGGGGGCGTCACCATCAAGCCCTTTGCCCTGGCCCTCCTGATCGGGATCTCGTTCGGGACCTATTCGAGCATCTTCGTCGCGAGCGCCCTCTGGCTCGACTGGAGGCTTTCAGCGAAGCAGGGAGCCGGGCCCGTATCCCGGAGCCCGAAGCCGGCTCGATAGTACATTTTGACCACACGATCAGGCCGGCGGGTTCTGCATGAATCTTTTTGGCTGACGCGCCGGCTTCCATATTCAGGATCCAGGCTGACGCGTGCCGGCCGGCACGCGTCAGCTAAACGTTTGCGGGGGAGGAGGGATCCGCGTGGTCATCGTAGACAGGTATACGCCTGCCCACCGGGCGGCCCTCGCCGGGATCGCCGTGAACGTCGTCCTGACCATCGCGAAGGGCTTCGCCGGGATCGCGTCGGGCAGCCAGGCCGTGCTGGCGGATGCCTTCCATTCCGCCTCGGACATCGTGGCTTCGGCCGTGGTCCTGGTCAGCCTGAGGGTCGCCCATCTGCCCCCCGACGAGTCCCATCCCTACGGCCACGGCAAGGCGGAGTCCATCGCCGCCAAGATCGTGGCCATCATCCTCCTGCTGGTCGGCTTGAAGGTGGCCTGGGACTCGGTGCACTGGATCACCGTGGGGAAGATGCTGCCGCCCGGTCCCCTGGCCTTCTGGGCCGCCCTCGGATCCATCGCCGTGAAGGAGATCCTTTTCCGCTTCACCGTTCACTGGGGACGCCGCCTGCGCAGCCCGGCCCTGGTGGCCAACGCGTGGGAGCATCGCTCGGACGTCTACTCTTCTTTCGGAGTCCTGGCCGGGATCACTCTGGCCAGGTTGGGCCCGCCCCTCGGAATCCCCTGGATGGGCTACCTCGATCCCCTGGCCGGTTTCGTCGTCGCCCTGCTCATCTTGAAAATGGGATGGAGCCTGATCGTCGGCGCCACCCTGGAACTGATGGATACGCTTCCGGAGCGAAGCATCCTGGATCAGATGTGCGCCCATTGCCTCGAGGTAAACGGGGTGATGGAGGTTCAGCAGATCCGGGCCCGGCATACCGGATCCCAATTCCTGGTCGACCTCAAGATTGCCGTGAACGGCGACCTGAGCGTTCGTGAAGGCCATGCCATCGCCGCCCGGGTCAAGCAAAGGCTGATCCGGGAAATGGAAGCGGTCGCCGACGTCCTTGTCCACGTCAATCCGGCCCCCGTCAAGGAGGCTAAGCCCGGCGGCTTCCGGACAAACTAGGGAGCGACACTTTTGAGGAGAACCGGGGCGATGCCGTGAACGGCACCCGTTTTTCCTCAGGGTGCAAAACCCTGACGGAGGCTGTCTCTTGGACGAAGCCAATACTTCGCTGATCAGGCACGACGGAAACGTGGGCTTGTTTCAAGCCCTGGAGATCTCGGTGGTTTCCCTCCTCGCGGGGCGTCCTCTCCACACTCACGTCCAGGGAGTCCGCGGCACAGGCAAGACGACCATCACCCGCGCCGCACGCTCCTTGCTCCCTCCCATCAAGCGGATCAGCGGTTGCCTGTATAACTGCGACCCCCGCTTACCCCTCTGTCCGGCGCATGCCGGTAAGAGCCCCGGGGAGGAAGAGGAATGGCCGGTGGAGGAGATCGCGACCCCTTTCCGAGAGATCTCCCAGTCGGCCAAGCTGGGAACGGTGGTCGGCAGCCTCGACCTCGGCCGCCTGACCCAGCAGGATGGACCTTCAGCCGCCCTGCTGCCCGGAACGGTTCCCCAGGCCAACAGGGGAATCGTCTTTGTCGATGAGATCAACCGCCTGGCTGATACCGCCCCGGAGCTCACCGACGTCCTTCTGGACGTCATGGGAACCAAGCCGGGACGGGTGCAGATTGAAGAGGTCGGCCTTCCCCAGGTGGAGATGCCGGTGAACCTGTCGGTCTGGGCCGCCTCCAACCCCGACGAGGAACCAGGTCCTCTCGAGACCATCCGCAGGCAGCTTGCGGATCGCTTCGACATGACGGTGGAGGTATCCCGGCCCCGGGACATCAAGGCGATCGGGGCGATCCTGGCCCTCGGCCGGCGCCATGACGGAGCGGGGACCGCCTGGAGTCCCTCCCGCGGCGAACGTGATCGCCTGGCCGCGGCCGCGAGGACGGCTTCCGGAATCAGGGTCCCGGACGGGATCGAGTCCCTGATCGCCAGGCTTTACTCCGACTTCGGCCTGGAAAGCCTGCGCGCGGT
>JACPQU010000172.1 GCA_016190305.1 Bacillota bacterium | reverse complement strand
TGGCTGGGTAAATGCAATCAATAAAGCAACTGGCAAGCACGAAAATAACTGTCTTCTTAGTATCCAAGTAAAGAAAGACGAATACCAGCAAGTAGAGTTATCAAAGGTCGATCCTAGAACTTGTTTTAAGAATTTGAAAGGCGGGATTGCCCCCGGTTTTTTGGACTCGGACAAGGCTTAAGCAGCCTTTCGTTGTAGGTGTTCCCGCCGCGCCTGGAGGGGTGACCGATGTTCCAGTCGCTGTAAGATCCAATGGTCGTTATAGTGCTGAATGAACTTCGAAATCACGGCCCGCGCCTCCTCCAAGTTGCGGAATCGGTGGAGGTACAGGCATTGCTCCTTCAGGGTGCGCATGAAACGTTCGGCTACGCCGTTCCCCTCGGGTTCCCTGACAAAGGCGGGAGAAGAGGCAATCCCCAGGTAGGCGAGCTCCGCCTGGAAATCGCGGGACATGTATTGGGTGCCATGGTCGTGCCGGAGTTTCAGGCCGCGGGCCACGTCCTTGCCAGCCGGGCCAAACCAGCGGTGCACCCCCTGGCGGACCGGCTCCAGGGCGGCGAAGCGATTCCCGACTTTGGCCACATGCCAGCCCACCACGTCGGCCACGCAATGGTCAAGGGCTCCGAAAAACCAGACCATACCGTCTTCCGCGGTATCGAACCGGGTGGCATCCGTTCCCCACATCAAATCCGGCGCCGCCGTGATAATCGTACCGTCATGGGCCTTGAGGCCGTGCGGGTGCACCCGTCGCACCGGCGCCAGAAGACCATTTTCCCGCATCAGGCGCAAGACCCGGTCCTTTCCCACCCGCAGCCCCAGCCGGGCATGGACTTTGCGGTAACCCTCACCGTGGAAGGGGCTTTGGTTGATCGTCTCCCGGATCTTGTCCACCAGTTCGGCGTCGCTGAGGGCCGTCTTGGGGCCGCGCTTGCCGACCTGGGCCTCCTCGGCGCCCTCCGAGGTCGCGGTGCCGGCCGACGCATAGAAACTGGAGCGAGGTACCCCAAAGGCTTCACACCGCATTTTCACCGGATAGAGCCGCCCTGTGGCCGGACTCACGACTCCGATCATCGCCCGGACGTCCTCCGGGGAGCCCGGCCATCGGTTTTTCCCAAGGCACGCTCCAACAGTTCGATCTTCATGGTCAACTCGCCGATCTTGGAGCGAGCCTCTTTCAACTCCCGGCCTTCTGCCGTGTCCGGCCGGGCTCTCAGCCCTTCCAGACCGGCGACGAGAAAGGCCGTACGCCATTCCTCCAGCCGGTGGACCGGAACCCCGATCTCACGGGATACCTCGCCCAACGACTCACCCCGCAAAAGCCGCAGAACCACCTCGCGCTTCCTTGTCGCCGACCAACGCTCTACCTCCACGCCCATCTCCCAACCTCCCTAGATTTATTCTAATCTCGTGTCCAGGAAAATCGGGAGCTATATAGATTTCTCTTTTGCATTGAAGCCAGGACAATGGAGGCCGGTAAGCCCGCGCTGAGGTCATCGCATCCACCCCATCAGCCAGGGCAATAATTCTTGATCCAATCGGAATTCGTTCTCCTTTTAATCCTTCCGGATAACCGTTGCCATCCCAGCGTTCGTGGTGGTGTAAAACAAGTTCGGCTACCTTTTCCAGGTGAAGGGATCTGCCCAAGATGTTTTGACCGATCTCGGGATGTTGGCGGAAAAGCTCCCATTCTCGTGGCAGTAGCGGGCCCGGCTTACGAAGAATCTGATCGGGAACTCCAATCTTTCCAATATCATGGACAAGGGCGGCGAGGTGAATCAGTTCTAAATCAAGTACTTGGAGGCCAGCTCGACACCCTAAATCAAGGGTGAGATCAGCCACTCTTTTGGAATGGTTACGTGTATATGGGTCCCTCGCTTCCAAAGCTGCTACCAGGCATTGAATGGTCTCGTGAAATAAAACGCGGGGCACATTATTGGACATCACGACCTCCATTTCTGAACAAATAGGCCGCTATAGTAGCGCTATAACATCCACTATAGAATATCTATAATCCAATGTAATGACAATAGATCACGTATTTCGTGGTATTTCCTTATAGGGGCAAGGCGGCACTACGTGGAGGAGTTGAAGAAGGCGGAGCTGGAGGGGATCGGGTAGGCAAGGAAACGGTCCGCTTTACGTTGAACGTTGGCCAAATGAACTGGTCACCCAAGACTCAAAAACTCCAGGAGTGAAGCTGACGATGGATAAGGAAGAAAGAGCCTGGAAAAGGTACGAGACCGTAATTCAACTGAAAGCCTATGATGGAGGAATTTATTGGCAAAGGTTTCATGCTATGCTAATCGCAAATGGTATCATCGCTGCATTTGCTACTGAGCTTCTTTTTTCTGGGCAAAATTCAATCCCAAGAGAATTATTAGGACTCGGGCTTTCATCCTTCGGAGGAGCTTTAGTGTATTATTGGTGGAAGTTAATTGAACGATCGAGAGACTCTGATCAACTCTTCGGTAGGCATGTAAGGTGCTCAGAAAGAGCTTTGATGAATATCGCTAACGAACAACAGGATCCATGGATGGGTCCTTGTGAAGATTGGCGAGATCGTAGCCAGGACGGCATGCCTGGAAAAGTCCCTGTATATAGAACCATCCAAATCTTTGGAACATTTTATGCAGTTATTTTCGTATACAGTGTTTATTTGTTTGCTCGCTAACGAACCCCTCCCCCGGGTCACCCCGGAGGAGGGTATTAGGATTATATATATATTAAGTGGTTCAGCCAGTCACTCCATTTATCTTTGGGCGCGCCCCATTGATCCTTTGCACCAGGTCGTGCACCGCCTTGGCCCCGCGGCCAACGACGGCACCGGTGAGCACCTGGCGTACGGCCCAGCACCTACGTCCAGTGGTCGACTCTGGCCCGCAGGCACAATCATCCCCGCCCAGGGCCATCTCCGCCTGACCCAGCTCCAGCCCCAGCATCTACAAAAGTTTTAAACTTGTCCGAGTAACCAGCGGCCACTTGGACGGCAAACCCGGCGGATTATCTACTCAGACCGTTGGTCATTTCCACACCATTATCCGCCGGGCCCTGGCCGATGCCGTCCGCTGGGGACTTGTCGTCCGAAACGTCGCCGAGGTCGCGAGGTCCCCACGGATTTCCCGACGTCAATTTCAGGTACTCGGCCCGGAACACGTGGTTCGCCTGCTGGCCGCGGCGGACGGCCACTGGCTTTATCCTCTGATTTACCTGACGGCACACACCGGGCTGCGCCGCGGTGAGCTGCTGGAGCTTCGTTGGTCGGACGTCAATCTCGACGCCGGCAAGATCCAGGTCCGGCGGGCTCGTTAACGCTTGGTCGGTGCTGGTTGGGTAGTGGACGATCCCAAGAGCTTCCAGGGAGGCCGGCTGATCCCCCTGCCCGCTTCCGCCGTCGAACTCTTGCTCCAGGTCCAGACCAAACAGAGACGGGCTCGGGAATCCTGGGCGAGGCCTACGAGGAACAAGGCCTGATTATTACCAACGGCAACGGCGGGCCACTGGACCCGCGCGGGGTGGACCGGGCCTTCCGGCGAATTGCGAACGCCGCCGGGTTTCCTAAATTCCGATTCCATGATTTAAGGCACACCCACGCGACTTTACTACTGATGCAGGGCGTTCACCCCAAGGTAGTGCAGGAGAGACTGGGCCATGCATCGATCCGTATGACCCTGGACACCTACAGCCATGTTTTACGGGGGATACAGGAGGCCGCAGCGGAAAAACTAAATGAGCTTAAAGACCGGGCTCGGCGACCAATGGACGACAGGGACGACGATGGTGGGTGTTTTTTCAAACATTAAGAAACCCGCAATCCTTTACAGGATACGGGTTTAAAGGTGGTGGGCTGTAGAGGATTTGAACCTCTGACCCCTTGCGTGTCAAGCAAGTGCTCTCCCCCTGAGCTAACAGCCCACTTATGAACTTTTCCAAAAACTCCTGTCCAAACTTTTCCCAGGAAATGCCCGTATTTTCAACTACTTGGGCTCATCTATCTGGCGTTTAATTGGCGTTCGACGCGCAGGTGTTCATATTATAGCACAAGGTCGGGTCAGGTCAAAACGTCGAAAACCGCGATTGGCCAGCGCGATTGGCCGGGTGCCGACTCTGTTTGCGCCGATTCTTTTAAGTCCAAGACTGCCATCAGGCTACGCTCCCCCATCCCTCACAATCCTCACCCGCACGCACGCGTCCTGGGCGGCCGAGACCTTGTCGATCCGGTCGAAACCCCACTCCAGCAGCGAGTTCCAGTGCACGCCCTTCCCTTTGGCTGTGGGCTGCCCCTTGATCCAGTGGCCCTGGATGCTCATCACCGCCGCCGTCTCCGGGTGCACCGTCTCCACCACCCTCGCCACCGCCCGCGCCTGCCGCCCGTTAGTCGACTCCACGATCACCGCGTCTCCCTCCCGGAGCCCCTTCCGCTTCGCCGTCGCTGTGTTGATCAGCACCGTCCGGGTATCCGGATAGGAATCGGTCAGATCGTCCAACCAGGCGTTGTCATAGGTGCTCGTCAGGTTATGGTAGGGCGCCTTGTAATTGATCAAGAAGAGATCGAAATCCCCAATCCTGCTGTCGCTATTCCTTTCTCTGCCCCCATCCCTTTCCCCGCCCGGGCGCGGTCGCGCCTGCGCCACCGGCCCTGTCACTGGTCCTGTCGCCGGACCCGCCCCCGGCCCCGCCGCAGCCACCGCCTCATACGCCGGGCACGGCCGCCAGTGCGGCAGGGGCTCGTAGTCCTCGGTCTCCCACCCCGCCAGCCCCAGCTCCCCGGTCACCCGGCGCACGTCCTCCCCCGCCTGGATGAAGAACTCGTGGTAGAGGGGGATCCGGGCCTTCAGGAAGGGAGTCTGGTAAATGTGCCGGACGTCTTTCGGCACCTTATGCACCCCGTGCCGCTTGAACCACTCCAGCCCCCGGTCCGGCCCGATCTTGGACTTGCACCAGCGGTCCCCGATCTCCTCGAACCCGTACTTTTGCTCCGGGTCGAGCAAATAGGGCTCCTTCAGCGCCAGCTTGGTGTTCAGCACCCGGTAGCAGTCCGGTAGGATCCCGATCCGGTCGGCCAGGTCGAACAGCACCTGCACCCACGGCCGCACCCCCGCCGGCGGCTCGGACACCGGCTGCCGCAGCCCCCAGTACCAGTGGGTCGCGTTCTGCACCAGGGCGAAGATCCCCAGGGGGAAGAAGTCCATCCGCTCCAGGAAGTGGGTGTCGGGGAAGACGATATCCGCCAGCTCGCTGGTCGCTTCCATCACGTTGGCGAAGGCGACGATGAAGGGGATCCGGGCGTAGGCCTCGGCCAGCCACCCCGGGTTCACCGTGGACATCAGGGGGTTGGTGCGGGCGACGATCAGCATCTCCAGCTCGTAGTCGAGGCCGAAGCGCGCCGGGTCGCGTAGGGTCCAGGGGATCATCGGCGCCGAGTAGCACGCCAGGGGAAAGAGGTCGGTCGCCTCGTAGGCCGTCGGCCGCTTGACCTTCCGCAGCGGGTAGGGCTGGAACAACCCCCCCGCCACCCCCGTGGACGGCACCAGCAGCCCGTCCGGCCCCGCCTCGGGCGACCAGCCCGGGCCGCTCCCGCTGATCCCCAGGTGCCCGCCGGGGACGTCCACCGCCCCGATCACCGTGTTCAGGAGCTGGATGGCGATCCCCTGGGACATGCCGTGCTTGTGGGCGTTGGGCCCCCGGTACCAGTCCACGCAGGCCGGGCGCCAGGGGAACTCCACCCCGTCCAGGACGATCGTGCTGCCGATGCCGGCCGCCGCCCCGTACTCACGGGCGATCCGCCGGATCACCTCGGCCGGCACGGTGGTGATCTCGGCGACCTTCTCGGGCGGGTACTGGGCGACGTGTTCCTTCAGGAGCTGGAACCCGGGCTTATAGGTGACCCCGTCGATCTCGAAGGCGCCGAGGAGGGCGGGGTCGGCCACGTCCGGGGCGTCGTATTCTTTGGGTGATGCGAAATCCCACACCAGCGGCTTCCCGCTCTCCGGGTGCCGCACGTATCTCCCGTCCGGCCCGACCAGGTAGGCCGCGTTCGTATGCTCCCTGAGGAATTCGGCGTCGTAGATCCCCAGCTCGTTGAGCAGCACGTTCAGCATCCCCAGGGCCAGGGCGCCGTCGGTTCCCGGCCGGATGGGGATCCACTCGTTGGCCTTGGAGGCGATGGGGGTGCACACCGGGTCGACCACCACCAGCTTCATCCCGCGTCGCCTGGCCTCGGCGAACCGCGCCCCGAGGCTCATGGTGTGGAAGTTGCTCCCCGCCCCGAACTGGCAGCCGATCAGGATCAGGTAGCGGCAGTGGTCGATGTCCGGCTCCAGGCAGAAGGTGCCGTGGTTGAGCCAGCCCATCACGTGCAGGTTGTTCCCGCAGAAGTACCCGGACGATCCCAGGGTGGCGTTGGGGCTCCCGAAGGCGGCGAGGAAGCTCTCCCCGATGTACCGGAAGCCGCCCCGGGTGTCGAAGGTGGAGATCATCAGCTTCCGGGGATCCTCGCGGTGAATCTTCCGCAGCCGCTCCGCCACGGCCTCCAGGGCTTCCTCCCAGGAGATCTCCTCCCACCCGGGATCCACCCCGGGGCCCTTGGCCGGATTGGTGCGGCGCAAGGGGACGGTCAGCCGGTGCGGGCTGTACAGGCCCATGATCGCGGCGTTGCCCTTGGCGCACAGCTTCCCCACGTTCTGGGGGCTGTTCGGGTCGCCCTCGATCTTGACGACGACCCCGTTGACCCGCCGCACCAGGATCGAACAGGCGTTGGTGCACATGTAGCAGGTGGAGGGGATCCGGACGTCTTCCCAGATTTCCTGATCACGGGCCAGTGCCAAAACGGAAACCCCCTCAACTTAAAGTTAACCTGGCCTTGCCTCGGCTCTCTGGTCTAGTCGTCCACGCAGGCCACCGCCTGCACCTCGATCCGGATCGGTTGCTCCGGCCGGCAGATGCTCGACTGGATGGCCGTCCGGGCCGGGAAAGGCTTCCGGAAGTACTGGACGTAGATCCGGTTCAGCTCCTGCCAGTCGTCCATGCTGTTGAGATAGACGGTAATGTTGAGGACGTTGTCGAGGGTGGTTCCGGACCGCTCCATGATCGCCTTCAGCTTGTTGAAGACCAGGGTCGCCTGGTCGGCGAACTTCTCCGGGACCTTCTCGTTCTGATCCAGGGGGACCTGCCCGGAGACGAAGAGCAGGTTCCCGCACCGGACCGCCGGCGAGAGGGGGATCCCCCGCTTCTCGTACTCCGGCCAGGTAATCGCCTGTTTTTTCACTTCGGATCCTCTCCTATCCGGAATCATCTGAAAATCATCTTTACATAAGGTGAGAACGTTGCGACTTTAGCCTTCTTGCATGTGTACCCTGTCTTGGGATGTCTACACTTGATTCTATCCCTGTTCGCTCTATCCCATGCTTGTTGATTAATCCGGGAAAGGTCATACTCCTCCCCTGGTTCAACTGCAACTTCCGCGGGCCTCCATCGCCATCATGAGGCTAAGGCTACTACACAATAGAAATCATACTTTACTCTAAATGCCCATAGTTTTTAAAGCGGACTAGACATCAGGGGGGAGACTATGTACCATTTCGTATGCCCAGGAGCAGCATCGGGGCGCTGGCTAGGCGGGGTAAAGTTTTCAGGTGTAGCCCTAAGCTTAGCCTTGACCTTGATATTAGCCTCGATCTCCCTGACATCTTGCAGCCGGAGTTCCGCCCCTAAACCAGGCCCGCCGGCCCCTCCTCCCTCCGAAGGGGAAACCAGGCCGGGGGACCCGCCACCCCCCCAAGCACCAGGCATAAGCGAACCTCAACTGCCATCCATAGCCGCCAGGGCCACCAAAGCCACGGTCACCCGAATCGTTGACGGGGACACCATCGATGTCGCCTACGTTTCAGGCCCCGCCCTGCCCGATCACCGGATCCGGTTCATCGGGACGGACGCGCCGGAGGTGATCGGCAACAAGGCGGAGCCCCTAGGTGAGGAGGTCAAGGCTTATACGAGCCGGAAACTGGCGCGCAAGACCATCTGGCTCACCCGGGACGTCTCGGAGATCGATCCCCTCGGCCGGGCCCTGCGCTATGTATGGATCGTGGAACCGCCTGCGGAGCCCAAGGAGGACGACGTGCGGAAGGGGATGTTCAACGCCTGGCTGCTCCTCGAGGGTTACGCCTACGCGGCTTCCAATCCCCCGGACGTGCTCTACGCGGAAGTCTTTACAAGATTTGAGAAGGAAGCGCGGGATGCCAAGCGCGGGATCTGGGGCGGCGTGGGATCAACTCCGGCGGAAAAGGCGGAAAAGTCTGAGGCATCAAGGAGATCAACAAACTAGTCGCCGGGAAGGTACCTTAATCATGCTAAACACCGCGGGTAACGTGCCCCTTTCAACGGTAAAAGACCTTAGGCGATGGACGTGCTTTAAGCACGTCCATCGCCCAAAGCTTTAGTTCTCTAATTGGGAAGCTTCTTGGCCTGGTAATCCTTGGGAAAATGGAGTCGTCCCTCTGAATCCCAGCTATATCCGGCATCCTTAAGGGTCTGTTTGGCCTTGGCGATATCAAACTCCGGCCATTTCACGTTTGGATTATGCCAGAAGGGGTTGCCAGGCGCGATGAAACCAGCCCCGGGTACTCCATAACCCTTCAGGATCACATCAACGATGGTCTTGTAGTCGATGGTTTGGCTGAGCGCAAGTCGAAAAGCGTAGTTGGCCGTCGGTGACTGATCCCGAAGATTGAACTGCATAAACCGGGTGGTAACTGACTGATGCTTGGCAATTTCCAGGAACGGTTTCTTTTGAGCTTCCTCGATCTCAGCAGCGCTGGCAGTGGAAACAGTGCTTACGAAGTACACCGATTGGTTCAGAAGAGCATTAAAGACGGACCGCGCATCGTGAAACAGTCTTAACTCAAAAGCATCCGGAACGGTGGGTTCCCAGTGGTCTGGGTTTCGTACCAACCGCAGTCCGACTCCGGTTTGCTGAGACTCAAATTGATACTGTCCGCTGCCGATGATCGGGGCGTCGCTCCACTCTCTCGGATGGGAAAGTTTCTTTTTCTCCACAATCCCGTCCCAAACGTGCTTTGGGATAATGGGGATCTGTCCGAGCGTAAGGGTGAGGATGGTTGCCGAAGGGCTAGGCAGCTTGAAGTC
Source organism: Bacillota bacterium (assembly GCA_016190305.1). Taxonomy (GTDB): domain Bacteria; phylum Bacillota; class JACPQU01; order JACPQU01; family JACPQU01; genus JACPQU01. The sequence goes on along the minus strand of JACPQU010000172.1, from coordinate 4,888 downwards.
AACGGTATAAGGGTCGATGACCGTTACCGATTCGACCGGCTTCAAGTCGTTCAAATAACCGCCGATCTCCCAGCGCTTGAGGTAGTCATAGGTGAACTTGACATCGTCAGCAGTCAATGGTTTTCCGTCATGGAACTTCACGCCTTGGCGCAGCTTCACCCTCAGCGTGTTGCTGTCCGTCATTTGCCAGTCCGTCGCCAGCCAAGGAACCACGCTGCCGTCCGGGGCCATCCGGGTAAGGGTATCATAAACCATCTGGGCGATGATGACATCCTCGCTGAAAGTTACATGGTTCATCGGGTGGATGCTGCGGGTTACCTGCTGGGTGCCGTACTTTAGAACCTTGTCACCGGTCAGAGGGCGGGCCTGGGTCCAGTTCCACACGTTGTTGGTTCCACCGGCGGGAACGACCACCACATCGGTAAAAGCGTTCTTATTGTATATCGAGGTGCTGGTCGGGTGGAACTGGACGATCGCGGGCAGGTCCCGGCCCAGGATCTCCTGAGCCTGGTGGACCAATTTCTGTCTTTCCTTTTTATCAAGGGCTGCCTTCGCATTCTTGACCAGGTCGTCATAAGCTTGGTTGCAATACTCACCATAATTGGCATCAGCTTTGCAAAGGAACGGCCTCGACAGGAGTTCGTCCGGATCAACCCGGGAGGCACGTTCAATATACCCGAATGAGATCACATCAATAGTCTCTCTTTTTCCCGGGGCGATATTGGAGATCAGGGTGGCGTAATCGGCGAAAGCCTTATGATCGACCTTCAGCCCCAGTTCTTTCTCCCAGGTTTGGATAATCAGCCGGTTAGCTTCGAATTGGTCAGGGGTCCAGGCCTCACTCGGACCAACCAACGTGAGGGTGGGGACCAGTTCGCCCAGTTCAACCTTTGGTGCTTCCGGTTTCGGCTGCTCCAGTACCGGTTTTGTGGCCTCTTCTTTTTTCTTGCAACCGATCAATAAGACCGGCACCAGCAAGAGGATCAAGATCAAAATCCAAGACTGCATGGAACCTATCCGAAATTTCCTGTTCCTGGTGAGCAAAGTAAGTTCCCTCCTGTGGAAAGGAATAATAAACGATTCACAGCCGGACAGCGCAACCGTCAGCAATCAAAAACACGCTGGCTGTCTGTATATCCTGTATATCTAAGTAAGCTGTATATCCTGATGGAAAAGCTGATTTCTTTCTCTAACTCTTATTTCTTGAAAGAGTTGATCTGGTCTGGGGTAATTTCAACAGAGAAGTGGAGGGACAGGGAGTGTGTAATTATGTACGTGAAAATCCTCGTCTCGGGTACAAGCGGATAATGCCGTCATGATCACCTTTCACCAACCATCCCCTTCTCCTGAGGATTCATCTCTACTATACCTTAGTTCATCACCTGCTAAACCCTAGTTCATCACCAAAAGTGCAATCCCTTCCAATCTCCAGGGAGCTGCTTTAAGGCAAGCCAGGGCCGAACCATCGCATCCCCTCGACCCGGATCCGTCCGCCCCCGGGATCCTGCTATGGTAGACGGCCGATGAACCGGGCAACCCCGTTCTTCGTCCGAATGACGCTCCACAGCCTTTCCGGGTTCATGGGAAGGCTGGTGACGGGTACCCGCGTGGCGTGGTAGAACGCGTTGGAGATCGCGGCCGGTGTGGGTACCGCTGCCGGTTCGGCCACCCCCTTGGCCCCGAAAGGTCCCACCGGATCCCCGGAATCAATGAAAACGGTTTCGATGGCCGGGATATCGTTAATCGTCGGCATCCTGTAGTCCAGGAAGCTCGGGTTCTGGAGCCTCCCATCCTGGAAGATCATTTCCTCGTTCATCGCATAGCCCAGGGCCTGCACCACCGCGCCCTCGACCTGCCCTGCCGCCAATAGAGGATTCAGGGTTCGACCCAGATCGTGAGCGGCCACGATCCTGACCACCCTTACCGCCCCGGTATCCTGATCCACCTCTATTTCCGCCGCCCGCACCGCGAAACTGTAGGTTGCGGAAACGTTCCCGTACTTTCCGCGCCACCCCGGCTACGGTAACGGACCTGCCCCCAGGCCCCGGGGCCTCGATCAAATTGTCGTGAATCCGCAGTTCTCCGGGGGTGACTCCAAAGTGGTCGGCGGCGGCGTTGAGGAGCTGGATCCTGGCATCCACGGCCGCCCTCTGGACCGCGTTTCCTCCCCTATATCACAACTTAAAGCATCAGATCATTGCCACCCTCAACTTTTATACAACTCATTAATTGGACGGTTCCCCACAGCACAGTTAAATGGGGAGGTAAATGTGCTCGTAAATAGAACAAGAGGAGGGAATAGCCAAATATCACTGGTCAATTAACACAGTATAGGATCTCACCTTATTAGATTTATTGACTTCCTCGAACCCAAAAGCTCTGAAGTCTTCCTTGGGATTAAACGCCTTTAGAGGGCGTGGTGGTTAGATTTGTCTATAAAGACCTTTAACGAATTGGTGGAATTCGTTGAATCCAAGATGAGGTTAAGTCATATTTACCAACCTCTTCTTATTAGAAGCCTGATTGATGCCGGTGGAATGGCAACCTTACGACAACTTGCCCTTTCGTTTTTAGGCCAAGATGAAAGCCAAATCCGCTATTATGAACAACGTATCAAAGAAATGCCCCTCCGGATTTTAAAAAAACACGGGGTCGTCAGTCAGCAGGGTAATCTCATATCTTTATGCGTCGATTCATTAACCTTTGAACAGCGGGCACAACTAAAGATGCTTTGCGAGCAGCGTTTACAGCAGTTTGTTCAACGAAGAGGCCTTGGTTTGTGGGATCACCGGTTACTCCAAACTGACCCTATACCCGATAGCCTCAGGTACCAGGTATTAAAGGCTGCAGGCGGGCGATGCGCTCTTTGTGGAGCGACCAGAAACGAACAAGTGCTGGATGTGGATCATATCATCCCCCGTTCCCTTGGGGGTAAGAATACCTTAGAAAACCTTCAAGTACTGTGCGCCAAGTGCAACCGCTCAAAAGGCAATAAAGACAAGACTGATTTTAGAGAAGCCCAAGAGAAATTAACCGTTCAATCCTGTGCTTTTTGTTCTATAGACGTGCAATCACGAGCTATATGTAAAAATGGATCAGTTATTGCAATCGAAGATAAGTACCCGGTTGCTGACGGACACGTACTAATAATTCCTCTAAGACATACGCCTGACTTCTTTTCGATGACCTCGCAAGAGCGGAGAGATGCCGAGGACCTGATACGTTACGTCAGAAACGAGATTCTGAGCCGGGACCCTGAAGTTGCCGGCTTCAACCTGGGTTCAAATTGCGGAGAGGTGGCCGGCCAGACGATATTGCACGCACATATTCACTTAATTCCTCGTCGGCCGGGGGATCACCCCAACCCCAGAGGGGGTATCCGCGGGGCCATCCCGGACAAGATGGCGTATTAAGTTCCTCGTTTTTCACTGCCCCGACGGCACTACGGTGACCTCATGGACCGCCCCGCGCAAAACGCTTCCGTCCGAGTCCAATTCCTCAGCGACGATCTGCATCACACTTTGTTCAGAGCTCGCCAGTTCGCGGCCCGCCACGTAAACCTCGACCTCGAGCACACCATCTGCATCCGTCACACCGGCCCACCAAGGACTCCCCCCGGGAACCTGGCTGCCGTTGGTGACAGCCAGAATTTCGGCGTTCTCTTCAGGCACATGCACCAGGCGAATCCTAAACCCAACCCCGCCGGCTGGTGACAGCGGGTTACCTGGAGCCGCCGGGTTATATGTTTGGCGGACAAAGGTGTAGATCTGGCTTGTTCGACGGGAATGGCGGTCCGCACCGCTCCACTGCCCTTGAGGGATCGTCAGGGTGCCAGCCGCTGTGCTCGTTGATCCGGCTATCGGCGGGTAAGGTGGCGGCAGCGGCAGGGGTCCGGCGGCCCCCGTGCCCGACCCCCCGGAACGGCGACTCCAGAGCCAAGCCAGTAGAGCGAGCAGAGCAAGCAGAATCAGCCAAACCCACCATGCCAACCCAAAGACCACCATAGGGCTCACCCTCTGTCGTTACGGTTTCCCCGCAACAGATATAACAGGCGCCGTATTATTGCTCTCAACTCTTCAATTCGAAGGTTCGCAATTCCCAGTTGATGACCAAATACGGAAGCAGTTACCCATAACGGCGTCTGGATCCTCCCTCTTGGGGGGACCAATCGGAAGCGCTGTTCCTCCAGGTAGGACTGATTCTTCAGGTAGGACCGATCCAGGAGAATCGTGGTCTTTTCCTGCAATCATAACAACCATATCCAAGTGTGCTATTGTATGGGTGTCATCTCCCTCCCGCCGCTGAAATCCCCGGTCGCGGACAGCGACTGGTCGTTTGATAAACGGTGTGCCGGAAAGAGGGGAACCAGAATGTACACGAGGTTTATGATGTACGTCTTACGCCGGCTCTCCCTGGCGGCAATCCTGCTGTCAATCCTGTTTCTCATCTCCGGATGCGCCCAGGCAATCATCCATATCTCCATCAACCCTGACGGAAGCTCCTCCGTGGAGTACCAGCTCGGCCTCACCCAAAACCTGCTCGCCCTGAGCCCGGGCGGGGTGAACCCCCTGCAGAAGGCGGCCGACGACGCCCGGAAGGACGGTTTCACGGTCACCGACTACCAGGAAGGCTCCTATGCCGGCTTCCGGGCGAAACGCCTGTTCAAGCCCGGTGAAAAGGGGCTCCGCCTTACCGATCTGATCAAGATCCCTGAACTGGCGGCCGGCAGGGGCCCCGCCGTAGAGTCCAAGCAGCCCCTCACCGTGAAGAACGAGCTTTTCACCAGCACCATCTCCCTGGATACGGAGCTCGACCTGACCAACATGGGCCAGGCGATCCAAGACCAAGGGCAGGTTCAAAGCCGGGAGCAGGGCCAAGATCAGAGCCA
>JACPQU010000175.1 GCA_016190305.1 Bacillota bacterium | reverse complement strand
GGCCTCCGTCTGCAAGTTCCTGGTCCCGTCCGGATACCCTGAATCTCCACTGGATCCTTTCGCGATGGAGGTGGAGGAGGCCGCCCTGGCCGATGGCGGAATCCGGGTAGACTACTCCTGCACTCTTGCGGGTGAGGGCCTCTATCACCCGGGGCCGCGCGGGGTTGCGCTCACGGCCGCCGGTGAGGATATCCCCTCCGCCGCCGTCCGGATCGAGGAGGTCATCGGGGTCCTGGTTCGAAGCGACTGTCTTTACCACCGGAAGGACATCGGTTCGGCCCGGTCCCTGGTCCTGAAGACGAACAACGCCGTTACGTTCCTTTCCAGGGCCAGGGGAGAATGAACTTGGGGGAAAATGAAAGTGAAGCCGGCGGCCTCGGGGAGCAGGCGGCCTCGGATGGAAAGGAACAACGGAATGAGTGGGAACGGAAACAACAGGAATGAAGCGATCCATGTCCTGACCCCGTTGACGCGGGACCTGGCCCCGGAGGTGCACCGGATCGCGGGGGAAGCGCCTCCCCTCGACGTATACCCCCTCCACGTCTACGCCATCATACTGCGGGATTTCGGCCGGACATGTATGGCGGCGGTGGCGGTGGCGGAAACGGCCGGATTCGTCACCGGCTATCTGGCCGGAGACCGGTCAGACCGGTACTTCCTATGGCAGATCGGGGTAGGGATGGCCTTCAGGAGGCGGGGGATCGGCGGCCTGCTCCTTGCAAGCACTCTGTCCCTGGCCCGGGAGGCGGGCGCCCGGGAGATCTTCGCCACGGTCGATCCGGAAAACGAACCTTCCCTGCTTCTTTTTTCGCGCCAGGGCTTCAAGCCGCGGCCCGGGCTTTTCGGTGACCCGGTGGTGGACGGAGGGGGTCTGCCCTTGGCAGGCAACCACTACCGGACGGGGAACAACCAGGTGATCATGCACCGCCCGCTGCCTTGATCCGGCGTCCAGACCGGTTCGTTTTCATCCGGCTGCCGGAAGGCCCTACCGGATCACCGTCGTCTCGTTCGTCCGTTCGGCGTCCTCGGCCGGATCAGAATCCGAGCGGGATCCGGCGGTGGAGTCCTTGATCTGTTTGCTTGACTTCCGCGGGCCGGTGATCGCCGACCGCCTCTTCAAGCGCTTGTTTCCGCGAGGGATCAGGCTCACCGCCTTCTCCGCAAAGAGTTTCCCCAGGCCGACCGGGTCCTCATCGTACCCGCTTGGGGTGTCGTCGGCCGCGCCCGCTCCCGTTCCGCCGGGTTCGGTATACACGCAGATGACTCCTTCGTAGTTGCGTAGGATTACCTTGCTGGCCGAGTGGGACAGCACGTAGTTGGGTCCGACCGGGATCTTTCCGCCGCCGCCGGGGGCGTCCACGACGTAAGTGGGCACGCAGAAGCCCGAGGTGTGCCCCCGGAGGCTTTCGACGATTTCAATCCCGGCGGCCACGGGCGTCCGGAAATGCTCGAGTCCCCGGGAGAGGTCGCACTGGTAGAGATAGTAGGGGCGGACCCGCATCCTGACCAACAGATGAACCAGTTCCCTCATCACCTGCGGAGAATCGTTGACCCCCTTGAGGAGCACCGATTGGTTTCCCAGGGGGATCCCGGCATCGGCAAGCCGCTCGCAGGCCTCGCGGGCCTCGGCGGTTACCTCCCGGGGATGGTTGAAGTGGGTATTCACCCAGATCGGGTGATACCTGCGGAGCATAGCGCAGAGCTCGCCGGTGATCCGGTAGGGAAGGACTACGGGCATCCGGGTGCCCAGCCGGATGATCTCCACGTGGGGAATGGCTCGAAGCTCGGCGATGATTTCTTCCACCCGGGAATCGGACATCATCAGGGCATCCCCGCCGGACAGCAGGACATCCCGGATCTCGGGATGGGACCGGATGTAGGCGATGGCTTCCCGGATCTGGCCGCGGGTGACCACGTCGGAGGCCAGGTCGGATCCGATGAAACGACGCCGGGTGCAATGACGGCAGTACATGGAGCACTTGTTGGTGACCAGGAGCAGCACCCGGTCCGGATACCGATGGGTCAGACGCGGCACCGGGGAATCCTCATCCTCGTGCAGCGGGTCATCCAGGTCGGCGGGCCCGTGCTCCAGTTCTTGGAGGGCGGGTACGGCCTGGCGACGGATGGGGCATTCGGGATCGTCAGGATCCATCAGGCCGGCGTAATAGGGGGTAATGGAAAGGAAGGTCTCCCGGAGAACCCTCTTGAGACTGCCGCTTTCCACGGGCGTGAGCCTGATGATCTCCGCCAACCGGGATATGGTGGTTACAGCGTTGCGCAGTTGCCACCGCCAATCCCGCCAATCTTCCTCCCGCGTGTTTTCCCTGAGAGGGATCTCTTGTCTTTGCAGCACGGTTGAGCTGGGGATCATAACCTTTGACCTCCTTTCGTCCGGTCCGAAATGGAATGGCAATAATAACCACGGGACCCAAGTCGCCCTGATGGTAAGGGTTTCTGGTCCGAAGATGGTCAGCAGGATTTCGTACCGGAGTCAGACGCGTCCCGGGAATAACAATGGATTCAGCGGGAAATCAAAGTAAGCATATCATTATGCCATCTTTAGGGCAAAAGGCCTGACCAGGCGAGATCCTTTGGGAATCCGGCAGAGACTTAATTCAGGCGGAATAACTGCCAGATCCGCAGGGATCCGGCCGGATGGCAAGCGATCTGATCATGATCGATCTTTCTCCTTCATGCGGCATTCTAACCGGTGAGAACGGGTTGGCGTCGGGTTGTCGAAGGAGATCGTTTTTACTGTTCTTACCACGGTGATAATTGCCATGTCTGGAAGGATTAGCGTATGGCGGTGCGAATAGTGAAGAAAACCTGGCAATGAAGATAACCCGGCATGGCAGTCAAGTAAACCTAGCATGGAGGTGCTCCGTCCAAGAATGCCGCTGGAAACCAGTCATGAGATCCTGAGCAGGGCTAGAGACAGAGGGTACGCCGTAGGGGCTTTCAACGCCAATAACCTGGAGATGGTTCAGGCCATCGTGGAAGCCGCGGAGCTCGAGAGGGCTCCGGTGATCCTCCAGGTAAGCCAGGGGGCCATCAAGTACGCGGGGCTTAACCACACGGCCGGCATGGTCAAGACCGCGGCCGAGGCCGCGGGCGTTCCGGTGGTGCTCCACCTCGATCACGGGCTTGATTTCGAGCAGGAGGTCCGCTGCCTGCGGGCGGGATTCACCTCCCTGATGTTCGACGGGTCGAGCCTGTCCTTCGAGGAGAACGTCTCTCTGACCCGCAAGGTGGTGGAGATGGCCCACGCGGTGGGCATTCCGGTGGAGGCGGAACTGGGACGGGTGGGCGGAACCGAGGACGATCTCGGCGAGGATGACCTGCAGGCTCTCATGACCGATCCCGAAGAAGCGGTGAGGTTCGTGGAGCTTACCGAGGTGGACTCGCTGGCGGTTTCGGTGGGGACCGTGCACCGGATGAAAACCCGGGCCGCAGTGCTGGACCTGCAGCGGCTGGAAGCGATCCGGAAACTGGTTTCGGTGCCGCTGGTCCTTCACGGGGCCTCCGGGGTTCCGGACGATGGGGTCCGCGCGGCGGTGCAGCGGGGTATCGCCAAGATCAACATCGCCACCGAGTTGAACAAGGCCTTCACGGGGGCGATGAAGGCGGCCGGGGAGGCAAAACCCGGTGAAGTCGATCCTCGCAGGATCCTGTCCGAAGCCAGGACGGCAACCAGGGAGACGGTAAGGGAAAAAATCCGGCTCTTCGGGTCCTCCGGAAAGGCCTAAGCAATGGAATACGGTAGGTGGGACGGGGGCGGATGGGGTTGAACAAGGTCGGCATACTGACGGGCGGCGGGGATTGTCCCGGCTTGAACCCGGCGATCCGGGCGGCGGTGGCTTACCTCGTGCGCCATGGAATCAAGGTCATCGGGATCCATGACGGCTGGCGCGGCCTGCTCACGGAGGAGGTGACCCCTCTCGGTGTGGAGAGCGTGGCGGGGATCATCGGGCAGGGAGGAACGATCCTGGGGACCTCCCGCACGAACCCGCTCAAGGTGGAGGGCGATCTGGCCAAGGTTATAAAAAGTATCAAGGCCCAGGGTCTGGACGCGATCATCGCCATCGGCGGGGACGATACGCTCAGTGTGGCCGCCGGTCTCTGGGAGCGGGGCGTTCCGGTGGTGGGCGTACCCAAGACGATGGACAACGACATTGAGGAGACGGACTACTGTTTCGGATTTGACACTGCGGTGACGGTGGCGGTGGAGGCCGTGGAGCGACTGCGGGACACCGCCCGTTCCCACCGGAGGATCATGGTGCTGGAGGTCATGGGCCGCTACACCGGCTGGGTTGCTCTCTGGACCGGAATGGCTTCGGGGGCGGACTGGATCCTGATCCCCGAAGTCCCGCTGGACCTGGAAGAAATGTGCGAAAACCTCCACCGGATCTGGGATAAGCGGAGATACGCCCTGGTGGTCACCTCCGAGGGGCTGGACATGGGAAAGACAGGCGGTGCCGGCGCAGAACGGGACGCCTTCGGTCATGAGGCCCTCCAGAAACGGGGAGTCGGCCAGTGGGTGGCCGATCAGATCCACGACCGGACCGGGGTCGAAACCAGGGCCTCGGTCATCGGGCACATCCAGCGCGGGGGGGCTCCCACCACCTTCGACCGGATCCTGGCCACTCGCCTTGGAATCGGGGCGGCCGAACTGATCAGGCAAGGGCGCTTCGGC
>JACPQU010000169.1 GCA_016190305.1 Bacillota bacterium | reverse complement strand
GCACCTTGTCGAATAACAGCGGGACATATAACCTTATGTTGACTTCCCGGGAGATGTGGCCCGTGATTGAGCTGCAGAATGTCTCCAAGGTTTATCCCACCGGGGCCGTGGGGTTGCGAAAGGTCAGCCTGACGGTCAAGGCCGGGGAATTTCTCTTTGTCGTCGGCCCGACCGGGGCGGGCAAGTCCACCCTCCTGAAGCTGATCACACGCGAGGAAATGCCCACCTCGGGATGGGTCAAGGTGGGGGGACGGGAACTGCATCGCCTTCGAAGCTACGAAGTCCCCTACCTCCGCCGGAACATCGGAGTGGTCTTCCAGGATTACCGGCTGCTCCCCGATCGTAACGTCTATGAGAATGTGGCTTTTGCCATGCGGGTGGTGGAGGCCTCCCCGCGGGAGATCAGGAAGCGCGTGCCGGAGGTCCTCAAGATGGTTTCGCTGGGGGACAAGGCGCGCCATTATCCTTCCCAGCTTTCGGGCGGTGAGCAGCAGCGGGCGTCCATGGCTCGGGCCCTGGTGAACCGCCCGTGGCTCCTCCTGGCGGACGAACCTACCGGAAATCTCGATCCCGAGACCTCCTGGGGGATCATCAATCTGCTCTGCGAGATCAACCTGGCCGGAACGACGGTGCTGGTGGCCACCCATGCCAAGGATATCGTCGATCTGCTCGGAAAGAGGGTCGTGGCCCTGGAAGGCGGCAGGCTGGTCAGGGACGAGGAGCGGGGAGCATACGCCCGTGAAGCCTAGGACGCTGGTCTACCTGACGGGTGAGTCGATCCGGAACCTGGCTCGAAACTATTGGGTTTCCGTCGGAGCGTTGCTGACGATCACCCTTTGCTTCCTGGTGGTGGGGGTGGTTTCCACCCTGGCGTCCAACTTGGCTCTCCTGGCCCGATCGGTGGAATCCCAGTTGAAGATCGTGGCTTTTCTTGATCCGACCATGGATCGGACGGGCCTCCCTCGGTTGAGCTCCTCCATCAGCGATCTTCCCGGGGTGTCTCAGATCCGGTTCATCAGCAAGGAAGATGCCCTTTCCAAGCTTAGGTCGGAGCTGGGTACCGGCGTTCTGGACGGCCTCGAAGGTGACAACCCGCTTCCGGACGCTCTGGAGGTAACCACAGTCTCGGCCCTGGACATCCCCCAGGTTGCTCAGAAAGTGAAAGCTTACCCCGGGATCGTCCAGTTGAGATATGGTGACGTGGAACTGGAACGGCTGCTTTCGGTGACCCGGGTGATCAGGATCGTTTCCCTGGTCCTGGCCGTGGCCCTTGGCCTGGTGGTCATCGTCATCGTGGGAAACACCATTCGCCTGGCCGTCTTCAGTCGCCGGCACGAGATCAGGATCATGAAGATGGTCGGGGCCACCGATTTCTTCATCCGCTGGCCCTTCGTGATTGAAGGGGCCATCCTCGGCCTGTCCGGCACCGGGCTGGCCCTCCTGGGCTTGTGGTGGGTGTACCGGCGGGGTTCGGAGTGGGCCCAGGGCATCCTGCCCATCCTGCCGCTCCTCGACAGCAGGGTCCTGATGGCCGACCTGCTCCCGCCCCTGCTTCTCCTGGGGGCGATGGTGGGGCTGATCGGCAGCGGAATGTCGGTGCGCCGGTTCCTCAAAGCGTAACTCTGTTCAGGAAAGCGGAACCTTATTTCGGGAGAGCGAAACCTTGACGGCTCCGGACGGCTCGACGAACTCTAAAAGACCCCTCATCGCAGCCCTTGCCCTTTTGCTGGCGATCTTTCTCTTGCTGGCCGACTGGACCGGTCCTGTCCTGGCCGGCGGCCACAACTTGGTCGATGAGATGCAGGAGAAGGAGCAGAAACTCCAGCAGGTGCAAAAGGGGATCGCGGAAGCCGAGCGGCTGCTCAAGGAAACCAAGAAGCAGGAGCAGAGCGCCACGACCGTCCTCCGCCGCCTGGAGCAATCCCTGGAAGATGCCCAGAACGAGTATAATACCCTGGCCGGCAAGACCAAGGAAACCGAGGAACAACTGAAAGTAACTGCGGACAAGCTGACCCGGACCGAGACCCGGCTCGACCTACGGTACGGGCAATACCGCCAGCGGGTCAGGGCGCTCTATATGGAAGGCTCGGTCGGCTTCATCCAGGTCCTCCTCCAGGCCAGGGATCTCTTCGATTTCCTGTCCAGATTTGACTTGCTGAAGACGATTATTTCTTATGACAACCGGCTGATCGCCGAGATCCGGGACATCCGCTCCGCCGTCTCCACGGAGAAGTCGAACCTGGAAGCTAAGAAGAATGAACTGGAGAATCTCCGGGAGAAGGCCCGCCAGCAAAACAACCTTCTTCAATCACGCAAGACCAGCCACTCGGTGTACCTCGCCGGACTGCGCAACGACATTGAGGCCTACGAAAAGGCCCTGGACGAGTACGAGGACCTGTCCAGACGCCTGGTCGACGAGATCAGGAAGCTCCAGGAGGAACTCGCCAAGCAGCGACGCGCCTTTGGTTCGGGCAAGCTGATCTGGCCCGCTCCCGGCTATACCACCATCACCTCTCCCTTCGGCTGGCGGATCCACCCCATCACCCGCAAGAAGCGTTTCCACAGCGGGATCGACATCCGCGTACCATACGATAAAAAAGTCATCGCCGCTGACTCCGGGGTCGTGATCAAGGCAGGCTTGCTGGGCGGTTACGGATACACGGTGATCATCGATCACGGTAAAGGCCGATCCACCCTCTATGCCCATAACAGCAAGGTCCTCGTGAAGGAGAACCAGGTGGTGGCCAAGGGAGAAACCATCGCCCGGTCCGGGAGTTCCGGTCTCAGCACCGGGCCCCATGTCCATTTTGAAGTCCGGATCAACGGAGAACCTTTCCAGCCGCTGGATTTTGTTTCCCCTTGAGGGCCGGCATACCCCTGGCACAGCGATCATCCGAAAATGGACCTCGACGCGGGATTGCTGCGTGCGAGCCCTTTCCACTGCGCTGGCAGGCTTCGTTTCGCGTGTGATATACTTGGGCCACGCTTCACAAGGAAGCCTTCCTTTTAAGCTTGAACAGCCGGGGAGTGACAGAAAGTTGAAGCTGCGTAAGCCTTTCGTGGTGATCTTGCTCCTGGTGATCCTCCTCGGCACCGGCCTTGAGGGAGCCAAGAGGTGGGATCAGTCTCTCGCCTCCGCCGGCGACAACAATCTGGAAACGATCCGGGAGGCCTTCGAGTTGATCCAGGCCTCCAACTTCAAGAAAGTGGAACCTTCCGCCCTCGTCGAGGGGGCGATCAAGGGAATGCTCGATGTGCTGGACGACAAGCACTCCGCATACTTCACAGACGAACAGTTCCGACATTTCATGGAAAGCTCCCGCGGCAGCTACACCGGGATTGGTGCCATGGTGGAGACCAAGGACGGCTGGCTGACCATCGTCCAGACCTTCAACGGATCCCCCGCCGCGCAGGCCGGGCTGCAAGCCGGTGATCGGGTTACCGACGTAGACGGTAAGACCACCAAGGACGTCAGCCTGGATGTCGCCATTAGCTGGATCAGGGGTCCCAAGGGTACTCCGGTCACCCTCAGCGTCACCCGGAGCGACGGCGGCACCCCCCGGACCCTTGTCTTGAACCGCGCCGAGATCACCGTTCCCAGCCTGGACCAGGAGATCCTCGAGGATGGGATTGGACGCATCCGGCTGTACAACTTCAGCCAGAACGCCCCGGTGCAGCTCCGATCGGCCATCGACGAGCTCTCCGCCCGCGGGATGAAGACCCTCATCCTCGACCTGCGCGGCAATCCGGGCGGCTTGCTCGACGCCGCCGTTAAGGTGGCCGACCTGTTCCTGCCCGATGCGCCCATTGTGCACATCGTGGACCGGGAGGGAGCAAGCACCACCGAGATGTCGGATCCCGCGGCCCTCTCCATTCCCCTGATCGTCCTGGTGGATGAGTTCAGCGCCAGCGCATCGGAGATCGTCGCCGGGGCTGTCCAGGACCATGGGGTGGGGGTGATCGTGGGAGAACCCACTTTCGGAAAGGCTTCGGTTCAGACCCTTTACGAACTTGACGGCGGAGCCGGTATAAAGATCACCGTCCAGAAATACCTTACCCCCCGGGGGCGTTCCATCGAGGGGGAGGGGATCAAGCCCGACGTCCTCGTCCAGAAGAACAGCGCCGACAAACCGAAGCCCCTGGAACCGGGGAGGAGCCTGAGGTACGGCTTTTTCGGCGAGGATGTCCAGTCCCTGCAGCGAATCCTGACCTACCTGGGCTACGCGCCGGGTTCCGACGACGGGATCTTCGGCCCGCGAACCTCCGGCGCGTTGCGGACCTTCCAGGAAGCCCGGGGGCTTGCCTCCTCCGGGGTGCTGGACGAGAAGACCCGCGAGACCCTGGTTACGGCTCTTGACCGGCCGGGAAACCAGGCACCCGGGGATCCGCAGCTTGACAAGGCCGTGGAACTGGCCAGGGAAAAGCTGCGCGGCCGCTAGGAGAGATTGGAGCACCTGGTGGGTCAGTCAGAGGGATGGTCGTCGGACACCGGCGTCCCCGCGCAGTGAAGCCGCGCAGGAGGGTGGCGGTAGGCGGCAGTTACGGCCAACGGCGGTGAGATACAGGCAATGGATTTTCCTTTAGGCGAGATTTTCTTGCCCTTGTTAAGCAATTTTCCCTTGCTGTTTCTCAACCCCATATTCTGGGGCGCCATCTTCCTGGTGGGCTGGCAGTACAACCGGCTGGCTTCACTGGAGCGCCACACCCTCGGTGTGAACCGGTTGCATCCCACGGTCAGAACCGCGAAATCTCTCCTCTGGGGGCTCGCGGCGGGAACAGCCGGCAGCTTCGTGGTGGTCTTCCTGGGCCTCACCGTGACGGGAACCAGCCTTTATACCCTCCTGGCCACCGCTCTCCTCCTCATGCTGATCCATCCGAGGCTGATCTGCTTCTCGTACGCCGGGGGGCTGCTCTCGATCTCCTCGCTCCTGACCGGTTGGCCGCAGGTTCATGTGCCCAGCCTGGCGGCCCTGGTCGCCGTTCTTCACCTCATGGAATCCATGCTGGTCTGGGCGTGCGGGCATGAAGGCGCCGTCCCGGTGACCATCAGGGGACGGGGCGGGAAAGCCGTCGGGGGCTTCGTCATGCAGCAGTTCTGGCCCCTTCCATTCGTGGCCCTGGTGGCCGCCGGGAGTTCGGCCGCGGCCGGCGGGATCCCGATGCCGGAATGGTGGCCCCTGATCCAGGCCCCGCCCCAGGTCCTCGAGGGGGGCCCCGAGATGATGCTCATGATGGTGCCGGTGGCCGCCGTCCTTGGTTACGGGGACATGTCCATCACCTCCCGGCCCCGGGAGAAAAATCTGTACACGGCCCGCTTGCTGGCGCTCTATAGCCTGGCGCTGCTTGCCCTGGCCTGGTGGGCGGGCGGCGGCTGGTCCCGCCAGCTTCTGACGGCGGTTTTCACCGCCGGGGGCCACGAGGTGCTGATAATGCTCGGCCGTCGTCGGGAACGCAGCAGCGCTCCCCTTTTCACGGCTCCGGCCAAAGGGGTGGGGATCCTGGAGACGCTGCCCGGCTCGGCCGCGGCCAAGGCGGGTCTGCAGCCCGGGGACGTGATCCTTTCCGTGAACGGACTTCCCCTGGAGGGCCCGGAAGACTTTGCAGCCCTGGAACCGGGGAAGCCGGCTGAACTGGAGATCGCCAAGCCCGGCCTCCCGTCCGTCCGCGTTCGAATTGCTCCACCCCGCCCTGATCAGCCTGGGGGATTCGGCATCGTGCCCATCCTCGCTCCCAACTCGGCGGGAACGGTGGAGATCCGGGGCCCCGGCTTCGGGATGCGGGTTCTCAAGCGGATCTTGAGGGGACTGCGCAGATAAACAAACGCTAACGACCGGGGAGGCCGTCCATCCGGCCCATCTGGAACCGGACCAGGCCAGCCCACCCGGACCCGGTTTGACCGGCCCAAGGGGCTTAAGGTATAATTTTCTTTGATGCTCTGCAGCCTGCCCTCCGCCTGACATGTAGAGGGCTTTTTGTTGTTGCTAGGCCAGGCCCATTAGGCCCATATTGCTCAACCCAGCCCCAGTCCATGGGAGGCACGTCGATGTTCAACAAGGTCACGCCGGCGGTGGATTTCCCCGCCCTCGAAAAGGAGATCCTGGAATTCTGGCGGGAAAAGGATGTCTTCCGCCGTTCCCTGGAAACCACCGCCGGAATGCCGCCGTTCGTGTTCTACGAGGGACCCCCCACGGCCAACGGCCGCCCGCACGCCGGCCACGTCCTGACCAGGGTGATCAAGGACCTCGTCCCGCGCTACCGGACGATGTGCGGACACCACGTGCATCGCAAGGCCGGATGGGACACGCATGGCCTCCCGGTTGAGCTGGAGGTCGAGAAGGAGCTCGGGATCAGCGGCAAGGGCCAGATCGAGGACTTCGGGGTGCGCGACTTCATCGAGCGCTGCCGGGAGAGCGTCCTCCGCTACGAACAGGAATGGCGCCGGATGACCGAGCGCGTCGGTTTCTGGATCGATATGGACGACCCCTATATCACCTATGCCAACTCCTACGTGGAATCGGTCTGGTGGGCCCTCCGGCGGATCTGGGACCGGGGCCTGCTGTACCAGGGGCACAAGGTCGTTCCCTACTGCCCGCGGTGCGCCACCTCCCTCTCCAGCCACGAGGTCGCCCAAGGTTACGCGGAAGCGGAGGATCCTTCGGTTTACGTGCGCTTCCGCCTCCTGGACCAGCCGGGCGTTTCCCTTCTCGTTTGGACCACCACCCCCTGGACGCTGCCGGCCAACATGGCCGCCGCGGTCCATCCCGATCACCGCTACGTCACGGTGGAGGTTGGAGGAGAACGGCTGATCCTGGCGGAGAGCCTGGTGGAAAAGGTCTTCAGCGAGGATGGGGGGGCCAGGATCGTGGAAGGGCGTCCGGGTCGGGAATTAATCGGCCTGGCCTACGAGCCTCTTTTCCCTTACTACACCGGGGAGGGCCAAGGGAAGGCCTTCCGGGTCGTCGCCGGTGACTTCGTCAGCCTGGAGGACGGCACCGGGATCGTGCATATCGCCCCCGCTTTCGGGGAGGACGACCTCCGGGTCGGGCAGGCCAACGACCTGCCCGTGCCCCAACCGGTGGACGAGAACGGGAGATTCACCGGTGCCGTTCCGGATTTCGAAGGGATCTTCGTCAAGGAGGCCGATCCGGCGATCATCGAACACCTCCGCGACCGGAACCGGCTCTACCGGGCGGAGACCATCACCCATACCTACCCCTTCTGCTGGCGCTGCGAAACGCCGCTGCTCTATTATGCCAAGACCTCCTGGTTCATCCGGACAACCGCCGTCAAGGAGCGGCTCCTGGAGCTCAACGAGGAGATCGGGTGGTATCCGGATCATATCAAGCACGGGCGGTTCGGCGACTTCCTCCAGAACCTCGTGGACTGGTGCCTCAGCCGGGAACGCTACTGGGGCACCCCGCTCAACATCTGGGTCTGCCCTGACTGCGGGAAACGGCACTGCGTGGAGAGCGTCGCCGAGCTTCGCGGCTTGGGAGCCGAACTTCCGGAGCCCATCGATCTGCACAAGCCCTACCTGGACCAGGTCGCCTTCCCCTGCCCGGAAAGCGGTTGCGGCGGGCGGATGCGGCGGGTTCCTGAGGTGATCGACTGCTGGTTCGACTCCGGGGCCATGCCCTTCGCCCAGTGGCACTATCCCTTCGAGAACCGGGAGATCTTCGATCGGAGCTACCCGGCCGACTTCATCTCGGAGGCGATCGATCAGACGCGCGGCTGGTTCTACTCCCTGCTGGTGATCTCCACGCTCATTTTCGATCGTTCCCCCTACCGGAACGTGGTTTCCCTCGGACACGTGCTGGACGAGCAGGGCGCCAAGATGAGCAAGCACAAGGGGAATGTCGTCGATCCGGGGGGAATCTTCGAGCGGCAGGGCGCCGACGCCCTCCGCTGGTACCTGTATACGGCCAGCCCGCCCTGGAACCCGACCCGATTCTTCGAGGGGGCCGTCAGTGAGGCCCAGCGCCGGTTCCTGCTGACCCTCTGGAATACGTACTCCTTTTTCGTCCTCTACGCCAACATCGACGGGTTCGATCCCGCCCGGGACCCGGTCGCCTTCGAGGAACGCCCGCCCATCGACCGCTGGATCATCTCCCGGCTCCAGGGGACGACAGAGTTTGTCCGGTCGATCCTCGACTGTTACAACATCACCCAGGCCGCCAGGGAGCTGGAGAGCTTCGTGGACGACCTGAGCAACTGGTTCATCCGCCGCTGCCGGCGGCGGTTCTGGAAATCAGAGCAGGACCGGGACAAGTCGGCCGCCTACCACACCCTCTACGAGGTGCTCCTGGCCCTGGTCAAGCTTCTGGCGCCCTTTACTCCGTTCATCAGCGAGGCCGTTTACCGGAACCTGGCCGCCGGCCTGAACGGCCGGACGCCCGAAAGCGTGCACCTCACCAGCTACCCGGTTCCGGACCCGTCTCTCCGCGACCAGGCCTTGGAGCGGGAGATGGCCATCGCCCGCACCGTGGTCTCCCTGGGACGGGCCGCCCGAAATCGGGTCCGCATCCGGAACCGGCAGCCCCTCCCCGAAGTGGTGGTATCGACCTCCAACGGGGGAGACGAGGCCCTCGCCGGGCTGAAGCATCTGATCCTGGAAGAGTTGAACGTCAAGGAAATCAGGGTGGCCCGGGCAGGTGAGGAACTGGCCAGCTATACCCTGAAGCCGCGCTACGACCTCCTCGGGCCCCGTTACGGGAAAGAGACCCCCGCCATCGCCAGGGCGCTCAAGGACGTGGATCCGGCCCTAGCGGCGGCATCCCTTCGACGGGGAGAACCCCTCACCCTGGAAATCGACGGCCGGGCGCTGACCCTCGCGCCGGACGAGGTGGAACTCCGGCGGGACGACCGGGAAGGTTACGCCTCCGAGGAGGGAGAGGGCTACACCGTGGTCCTGAACCTCTCCATCACCCCCGAACTCCAGCGGGAGGGCCTGATCCGGGAGCTGGTGCACCGGATCCAGACGATGCGGAAGGATGCGGGCCTGGAGATCGAGGAGCCGATCAAGATCTGGTGCGAAGGTGATCCGGAGATTACCGAGGCGGTGCAGGAGCATGCGGGCTACATCATGCAGGAGACGATCGCCCGGGAGCTTGAACTGGGGCCGGCGCCGGACCCGCTCCTCCGGACCGAGGCTGTTCTAGGGGATCTGAGCTACACCATCAGCATCGCCAGGCTGTAGCCGGGGGGGGGGAAGTTGCATGGCCGCGACCGGCGGGGCCAGCGGGCTGGAGGCTGTCGTCCCTGAATCCATCCCATTCCAGGTGGTGGCCGACTTTGAGCCCTGCGGTGACCAACCTGGGGCCATCCGGGAGATCGTGCGCGGTTATCGGGAGGGCCACCGCTTCCAGACGCTCCTGGGGGTGACCGGGAGCGGAAAGACCTTCACCATGGCCCACGTGATCCAGGAACTCCAAAAGCCGACCCTGGTCTTCGCCCACAACAAGACCCTCGCCGGCCAGCTCTGCAGCGAATTCCGCCAGTTTTTCCCCCGGAACGCGGTGGAGTACTTCATCAGCTACTACGACTATTACCAGCCGGAGGCCTACATCCCCCAGACGGATACCTATATCG
>JACPQU010000170.1 GCA_016190305.1 Bacillota bacterium | reverse complement strand
GCAGGATGTGAAGCGGAAGGAGCCGGGGGCGGCAGCCTCCGCGGGTGCGCAAGCCGATCCGGCGGTGCCCGGGCCGGCCCTTTCGCGGGCGGCCTCCACCTTGGCCGAGTCCGTCGGGAGGACATTTCCCGGTGTGGAGAGGGAAGCCGGCCTCAACGGGGAGCTTTCCCTCAAGGTATCCCCCCGGGATTACCTGGCGGTGGCCGGGTATCTGCGCTCTGAGGCGGGGATCGATTACCTATCGTCCATTACCGGCCTGGATCGAGGGGATGACCTGGAAGCGATCATCCACCTTTACCGGCTGGAACCCCAGGGGGCTTCGGTCATCCTTAGGTGTGAGGTGCCCAGGGAGGATCCCAGGCTCCCCAGCCTGACCGGGCTCTGGCCGACCGCGGACTGGCATGAGCGGGAGGCCTACGATCTCCTGGGGATTAGGTTCGAGGGACATCCGGACCTGCGGCGGATCCTGCTGCAGGATGAGTTTGAAGGTTACCCGCTTCGGAAGGATTTCGAAGCCAGGAGACCCGAACGCACCCGTCTTGCACACGAGTAGGGATCAAAAGATCAGGGGTGAGCCGTGTGTCCAGCGCGCGGGGTTCCGCGACCAGAGATGAAAAACTTGCAGGCAGCGTGCCCGCCGAGGCCATGATCGCCGGTTCTCCAAGCGCCGGAGAGCGGGAACTGGAGCGGGAACTCCTGGTGAACATGGGGCCGCAGCACCCGAGCACCCATGGCGTGCTGCGGGTGATCGTGCGCTTGAACGGGGAAAACGTGGTGGAATGCCGCCCCGATATCGGGTACCTGCACCGCTGCTTCGAGAAGATCTGCGAGGAGTGGAACTACCTCCAGATCGGCGCCCTGAGCGATCGAAACGACTATATCGCCTCGCTCGCCAATGAGTTCGCTTACTACACCGCCCTCGAGCGCCTGGTCGGGATTGAGGTTCCGGAACGGGCCGATTTCATCCGCGTGATCATGGCCGAGCTGCAGCGAATCTCGAGCCATCTCGTCTGGTACGGCACTTTTGCCCTCGACCTGGGGGCCACCACCCCGTTCCTGTGGGCCTTCCGGGAACGGGAGGTGCTTCTGGACCTGTTCGAGGCGGCCACCGGGGCCAGGCTGACCTATAACTTTTTCCGCCCCGGGGGGGTCCGGAACGATCTTCCGGCCGGGTTTGATCGCGAGGTCAAGAAATTCCTTGAAGTCATGGAGCAGCGGATCGGCGAGTACGACAAGATCCTTACCGGAAACCGGATCTTCGTCGCCCGGACCAAGGGGGTCGCCACGTTGACCGCCGCGGAAGCGGTGGCCTACGGAGCCAGCGGCCCGACCCTTCGCGGGTCGGGGGTGGACTGGGATCTCCGGCGGGACGCGCCGTACTCGGTTTACGACCGGTTCCAGTTCGAGGTTTGCACCGCGCCCGAGGGCGACTGCCTTGCTCGTTACCATGTGCGGATGAACGAGATCCGCCAGAGCATCCGCATCGTTCGCCAGGCCCTGGAAGGGCTCCCGGAGGGTGATTTCCGGGGCAAAACTCCCAAGGCCATCCGCCCCAAGGGTGAGGTTTACATGCGGACCGAGTCTCCGCGCGGCGAGATCGGGGTCTATCTCCGAGGAGAGGGCGGGCCCGGGCCCTACCGGCTCAAGTGGCGCTCTCCCTCCTTCGTGCACCTGCAACTGCTGCCCCTGGTGGGCCCGCGCGGCCTCAAAGTCGCGGACCTGGTCGCCTTCATCGGCAGCATCGACATCGTACTTGGGGAGGTGGATCGCTGATGTGGGCCTCCCTGGCGGAGCAGGTGCGGCTCCAGTTTGAGACCTGGGGCCTGCCGGAGTGGAGCTTCAGCCTGGCCAACTCCCTCTTCAAGGCCCTGGTGATCCTGCACTTCATCCTGCTGAGCGTCCTGTTCCTGGTCTGGCTGGAGCGCAAGGTGTGCGCCCGGTTTCAGAACCGGCTCGGGCCGATGCGGGTGGGGCGGCCCCACGGGTGGCTGCAGACCCTGGCGGACGTCTTGAAGCTCCTGGTCAAGGAAGATATCATCCCGGAGAGCGCCGACCGCTGGCTGTTCCGCCTGGCCCCGGTGCTCGTCTTCGTCCCGTCGATGATGCTCTTCGTGGTGATCCCCTTCGGCCCGGGGATGGCGGTCTACAGCCTCGACGTGGGGCTGCTGTACCTGGTGGCCGTCACCTCCATCTCGGTGCTGGGGTTGATCATGGCCGGATGGGGGTCCAACAACAAGTGGTCGGTGCTGGCGGCGATGCGGACGGCGGCCGAGGTGATCACCTACGAGGTACCCCTCGCCCTGGCCGTCCTGGGGGTGGCCATGCTGGCCGGTTCCCTCAATCTGGAGCGGATCGTGGAGGCCCAGGCGGGCGGCCGCTGGTTCATCCTGGTGCAGCCCCTGGGGTTCGTGGTCTACCTCATCGCAATGACCGCCGAGCTCAGGCGTACTCCCTTTGATCTCTCGGAGGCGGAGTCGGAGCTGGTGGCCGGATATAACGTGGAGTACAGCGCCATGCGGTGGTCCTTCTTCATGCTGGCCGAGTTCGGTGCGCTCGTGGGGTTCTCCGGGGTGGCGGTCACCCTTTACCTCGGCGGCTGGCATGGACCCTGGCTCCCGCCGGTGGCGTGGTTCCTGCTCAAAACCTTTGGACTGATTCTCTTCATCATGTGGGTGCGCTGGACCCTGCCGCGCATCCGGATTGACCAGCTGATGGACCTGGGCTGGAAGTTTCTGATCCCGGTGGCCCTCGTGAACATCGCGGTTACCGGGGTATACCTGGTGGTGATGTGACGATGGGGTACCTGGCGGACAAGACCGTCGACGTCATTCGTTCCACCAAGAGCATCGGCGAGGGCCTGGGGATCACTTTCCGCAACCTGTTCCGGCCCCCGATCACCGTCCAGTACCCGGATGAACGGGTGAAGATCTCGTCCTGCTTCCGGGGGATGCCGGCGCTCCTGACCAACCGGGAGACGGGGGAGTTGAACTGCACCGCCTGCGGGATCTGCGCGCGGGCGTGTCCCCTGGGAATCATTACCATGGAGTTGGGGAAGGACGGGAAGAAGCGTTTCCCCACGTCCTTCAGCATCGATATGAGCCGCTGCATGGTCTGCAATCTCTGCGTGGAGGCCTGCCCCTTCGAGGCGCTTGGAATGTCCAATCGGTATGAACTTGCCGAGACTCAGCACGGTTCCCTGGTGTGGGATCTTGACCGGCTGTCCCGGCTTGGCCGCGAGCATCCCGCCAGCCAGGTGGGCCAGCCCGCGCGAAAGGGTGGCGAGGAATGACCTTCGAGGCAACAGCCTTTTATATCCTGGCCGTCATCCTGATCTGGGCCGCCCTCAAGGTGGTTACCTCGGGGAACGTCACCCATGCCGTCTTCGCCCTGGGGCTGGCTTTTGTGGCCGTCGCCGGGCTCTTCCTGCTGGCGGGCGCCGACTTCCTGGCCGCTGCCCAGGTGCTGATCTACGTCGGGGCGGTCACGACCATGATCGTCTTCGCCATCATGCTGTCCAACATTGGGGAGATGGATGGCGACGACGCCCGTTCCACCGCTTGGCGGCGGTTGGGCGAGGGGCTCCTGTCGCCGCGCCTGGGGCCGGCCCCGGTGATCACGGCGGCGGCCTTCGCCGTCTTCCTGTATACGGTTTACAGCCAGGCTTCCTGGACCCTGGCCGGCCGGGCGGAAAGGCTGGCTCCCACCACCGCCTCGATCGGGGAGGAGCTTTTCACGACCTTCGTGGTGCCCTTTGAGATTGCCTCGGTGGTGTTGCTGGTGGCGCTGGTGGGTGCGATCGTCCTCACCCAGAAGGAGGAGAGGTCATGATCACCCTGACCCACTACCTGGTGGTCGCCGCGATCCTCTTCGCCCTGGGGCTTTACGGGGCCTTGATGCGGACGAACGCCATCCGCATCCTGATGTCCATCGAGTTGATGCTCAACGCAGTCAACCTCAACCTGGTGGCCTTCTCCCGTTACATCACCCCGGATACGGCCAGGGGGCAGATCTTCACCATCTTCGTCCTGACGGTGGCGGCCTCCGAGGCGGCGGTGGGGTTGGCGATCATTCTCCAGCTCGCCCGGCGTTGGACCGAGATCGACGTCCGGAAGTTCAATCGCTTAAAGTGGTAGTTCCGGAAACGGTAGTCCGAGAAAGCTGAGAATAGCTTGATCCGTCCGTGATGATCATGATCCGTCCGTTTTGACCTTTGTGACGTGACCTGTTAAGGAGAGGTGGAACCGTTGGCGCAGTACGCGTGGCTGATCGCCGTGATCCCGGTACTTTCGTGGCTCTCCATCGACACCTTCGGGCGCCGGCTCCGGGGAGGAGGCGCCCTATTGGGGATC
>JACPQU010000168.1 GCA_016190305.1 Bacillota bacterium | reverse complement strand
TGAGCCAGGATCAAACTCTCCGCGATATATCTCGGAAAGCCAACCAAGGCTCCCATTTACTCACTCGTCCGCATTCGTCAGGCAATAAAACTCAACCACCCGACGGGACCACTGTTCGCTTGTCAAGGTGCTGGAGACTTTCTTGAAGACAATCTTGGGGAAAGTCTTTATCGAAAGTCTTTCTTGAAAGAAACTTGCTGCCCCGGACTGCGGCAGCAGAGTCATCTTAGCACACGGAATTTCCGGTGTCAACGTGACCCGATCAAACCGTTGCCGCGCTGCCTGCGCTATTTTAAGCCTCCTGAATCAACAGCCGGCCTGTCGTAAAACAGGACACTTGGAACCTGGCCGACATAAATAGCGTCGGCGATGGGGGTCTGGTTCTTCACCCGGAAGGTTTCAGTTGTAAAAGGGATCACGATTTGAAGATCGGCAAACACGGTCAAGTAGATTTTGTGCCTGGTCTGGTTGATTCCCGCACTCTCGAAGCGATCGTCTACGGTCACGTCCACGATCCCCTGCGGGTAGAAATATACGGGGATCATGGGCCCGCGACCAGCCAAGATCGGGATTCCCAGGGCCTCCCCGAGAGGGATCATCACCTTCTGCCGCCCCAGTTGATCAAGGTCCTTTTGAAGATCGATGGTGGTTTCAGCGATGATCCGGTTGATCTCCACCAGGTTCGCCTGAGCCCAGGCTACCTTCCCGTCACGATCGGTCTGCACATTGATCACCTGGGGATATTGAACCGTACCAACGACCTTGAGGTTGATCTGGTCGTTCATTTTCTTGACCGTATAAGTCTCGACCTTTTTCTTAGCCAGGGCTATGACGGCGGGACGTACCGACCGGTCTACGGCGGCGACGGCTTTATAAAGCCCGAAGATAAGTAGAAAAACGATCAGCAGGCGGACGATACGAGTTCCTCTCAGTCCGTTCCCTTTAAGACTCCCGTTGCATCTGCCTCTTGAGTTTGTGAATAACCGGAACCGGGTCTTCCGCTCCCACAAACGGGCCACCCCCGCCCATATTTCCGGCGTGATCCTGGAGTCAAACGCGGATCATGAAGTCGACGGCTATCGTACCTGTATCATACGGGAGTGACGGGCGGGATGTGACTGGAGTCCCGGGACTATCGCCCAGATGCCTTTGTGGCCTGCTTAGCGCACCTTCAACCTGGCGAAGCGCCGCTTGCCCACCTGCACGATGTCCCCGGTTTGAACCTGGATCTCCTCTTCCGGGTCGGACATACGCTTCTCGTTGATCTTAACGCTGCCCTGGCTGATCAACCGCCGGGCCTCGCTGTTGCTCCCGGCCAGGCTGGTTTCCACCAGAAGCCGGACCAGCCAGACCTTGTCCCCTTCTTCTTTCATCTCACCCAAGGAAACCTCGAGGATGTCATCCGGGAGTTGCCCGTGTCTGAAGACGCGGACGAAGCCTTCTTCGGCTTGTCCAGCCGCCTCGGCCCCGTGGTAGAGGGAGACGATCTCGCGTCCCAGCTTCATCTTGGCATCACGGGGGTTGAGCCCACCCTCTTTCACCAGCTGTTCCAGGGCCCCGATCTCAACCGTCGGCACGGTCGTCGCCAAGCGGAAGTACTCCCCGATGGCCTCATCCGGAATGGACATCGCTTTCCCGAACATCTCTGAAGGCGGGTCCTGAATGGCGATGTAGTTGCCGAAACTCTTGCTCATCTTCCGGACCCCGTCAAGACCCACGAGTATGGGCATGAGCATCATTACCTGCGGCTCCTGGCCGTACTCCTTCTGAAGGGTCCGGCCCATCAGGATGTTGAAGCGCTGTTCGGTAGCGCCGAGTTCGACGTCCGCCCGCAGTTCCACCGAGTCGTATCCCTGCATCAAGGGGTAGAAGAACTCGTGGATGCCGATGGGCCGGTTGGCCCGGAAGCGGTCCGCGAAATCCTCCCGCTCCAGCATGCGGGCCACCGTGTACCGGGCCGCCAGGGAGATCACCTGGGCGAAATCGAGAGGGGCGAGCCATTCACTGTTGAAAACGACGCGGGTCCGATCAGCGTCGATGATCTTGAAGATTTGATCCTTATAAGTCCGGGCGTTCTCTTCGATTTCCGGCCTGGAGAGCTGCTTCCGGGTCTCGGAGCGACCGGTGGGATCCCCGATCATCCCGGTGAAGTCGCCGATGATGAGAATGACTTCATGGCCGAGATCCTGGAACTGCCTGAGCTTGCGGAGGACGACGGCATGACCGAGGTGAATGTCGGGAGCCGACGGATCTAAGCCCAGCTTCACGCGCAGGGGGCGGCCGACCTGAACGGAACGCTTCAGTTTGGCCGCGAGTTCATCCTGAGCGACGATCTCCGCTGCATTGCCGGTCAGGATCTCCAGTTGACTCCGCCAGTCCAACCTTCCGGCCTCCCGGCAATCATTAATCCCGCGAGCGGTGGCCCCGGGTAGTACCCTGGCTGATGACGACCGGCTACGCCGCAACAGCCCGCTCCGGCCCGCAGCCACGGCACCGGTATTATAGCATGCACCCCCAGGCGTGGCAACGAAACCCATTGATTGATGAATGGTTTGGAACTAAACGGAGAGATTCCCATATGAGATGCCGTCATCTGACGATCTGTCGTTTGATGATCTGTCGTTTGACGATCTGTCATCTGAATTGTCTTCACAGATGTAATGCCATCTCAGGGGGCAAAATCTTATGGGGATCACCTGGCTTAAAACCAAAGTAATGGAATTTTTAATCTTCATCACCATCACCACGGTGACCCTGGAAATCAGGTAAGCCCTTGCGGAACACAATCATGTTATTATTCACTGATTTCGAAGAAGGCGTCTACTATGGCGCAAAGGCTTTCATATCCAGCTATGTCCAGGCGCGGAATGCAAGGGTCGTGATCGGCCTGGACGCGGGCGGGCTCAGCTGACCAATCTGAAGGAACCTGACGCAGTCTATTTTAATGTTTTACGTCTGTTCACGGTGAGCTACTCATCGGCCTGGGCCGTTCCTGCGGCCACATGGGTAACCATGATCTTCGTTCTGGTTCTCGCGTTTGGTCTAAAAAGAAAACGCTTTCCTGGAGCGGGGTTGGTTACGGTATGTTTGTGATGTTAATGGGTTTGATGCTGGCCCCTGTACCCCACCTTCTTCTGGGCTCCCGGATATCCGCCGTCACCTCCAAGTTCATCGGTCAATCGGCGGTCCACCCGCTTCAGGTGATCATCAATGTGCTGACCACACTGGCCTTGACGAAGTTCTGGTTCCTTTTTTCCCAGAGAATCCGAAGCACCAGTGGATTCGATCTCTCCGCTGGCTCCCTTGTCCTCGTCGCGCTGGACATGGCCGGAACGTCCATTATATTACCCTCACTTAGTTATGGGTTTACCTGGCCGCTGCTGCTCAGCCTGCCGGCGCTGGCCAATTGTTTTTACCGGAATGCGCACCATCAGAACTCGAACACGGTGATTCTAAGCTTTTGCTTATCCTGGGCGGCCGCCGTAGTGATCGTAGGGCCTGCTATCGTAAACACCCTGAAACCTATTCCACCACCAGTTCCCATTTCATCCCGTCGTGGCTGCTGCCGCAAGGCACCATGCAATGGAATACAGATCTGCCCGCACGGGACGGCGCCGTAAAGTCGATGGTCTTCTCGCGTCCCGGCGGAACCAGCACCGCGCCGCCCGGAAAGGCGAACCCGTGGGCCACGTCGATACTCTTGACGATTACCCTGACCCGCTGGCCGGGAGCCGCCTTAAGTTCGGCAGGCTCGAACCGAAACTGCCTTGCCGTAATCTGGTGGACAACCTCCGGCTCGGCGCTCGCCATACCCGGTGCGCTCGGCTCGCCGCCTCCGGCGAATCCCAACCAGGCGAAGGATACAAGAAGCAGACCGGTTCCTGCTACGATGACGGATTTGATCGCGTTGCGCTTCTTCCCCGGTATTTCGCCACCCGGTACCGCCGCATCAACCTGGTTTCTCCCACCGCTGCGGGTACCCCGGCCTCCCTCAGCAGCCTTGGCCGGGATCTTTCCTGGAATTGCAGCCGCCCGTGAAGACGGGGCCGCGGATTGGGCAAGGAAGTAAATAGCTCCTATTGAAAAGGTATAAAGGACCCAGACGACCAGTTGCAGCGTCGTGGGAGCCGGATCGTAACCAGCCAGAGTGCCCAGGATTACTCCCAGAACCCCGTCCGCGGAGATCAGGCTTTCGGTGTTCCATAGCATCGTGGTCAGAAACGACAGGTAGCCAAGTTCCTGAAAGATCTTGACGGCGCTGGCCAGCAACCCTGCTCCAAAGAAAATGAGCAGAACTCCGGTGACTTTGAAAAAGGCCTGGATGGGGAGCTTTCGCGAACCTCGATAGATGATGAGGCCAAGAATCGCCGCGATGCTCATCCCAAGAAAGGCCCCGGTTGCGGTGGCGGCCGCGGAGCTTCCCAGAAAGGCGGCGTAGGTGAAGAGGACAATCTCGATTCCTTCCCGAACGACGATGAAGAAAGCCAGGATCCCGAGCGGAAGGGCCGACTCGCCCTCCATCACGCTTTGCACCTTTTCCCGGACTTCTCCGGCCAGCCCACGAGCCTGGTTATGCACCCAGATGATCACGTAGGTGAGAACGCCAACAGCCAGAAGCATGGTCACGGCCTCCACCAGTTCCTCGGTATCGCCGCCGTAACCGCCGACGAAGCCGTAAAAGAAGACCGCCGCGAGCAAACTGACGAACGCGGCGGCGAGGACCCCGGTCCAAACCACCCCCATCAGCCTTTCTCGTCCCGACCTCAGGACACAGGACTGAATGATCGCGATCAAAAGCGCCGCTTCCAGCCCCTCCCGCAAGGTGATTACCAGCGCAGCCAGCATAGTTCTCCCTCCCGGTATTTACCTTTGGGCACAAATCCTTATCCAACAAAGAGCAACGAAGTCAAGACACACCTGAAGTGGAGCCCACCCTACTATTTCAATAGGAAAGCAATTCGGCAAAGTGATAATCGCTATCGTATGAGAACCAATCTCATTGTAACCTATTGTAGAATCACCCTCTAGAGGTAGTCAATACCGGATTTGACCTAATCCTTCAGCCGTCCAGTGGAACCAGAACATCATAAAGGAGTCAAATACCATGGATCGGGAGCAGGCAACAACCACCGAATTATCTAAATAGGTTGTGCTATAATTGGGCTGTTCTGCTGACGGGAGGCGCCTGTACTCTATGGCCGCACCAGCTAAAAAGCGCCGGCGCGTTTCACTTTGGAAACTCCTGCTCGTCCTCATCCTGGGGGTCCTTTTCCTAAGCGGGGGGGCGGCACTCGGTTTTTTCATCGGCGTGGTCAATGACACCCCTGCCTTCAACCCCAAGCAGCTCAACCCGCCCCAGACCACCTTTGTTTATGACGTAAAGGGCCGGGTGATCACCGAGCTTCACGAGGAGCAGAACCGGGTTGAGGTCCGGCTGAAGGACCTGCCTCCCCACCTTCCGCGGGCCTTCCTGGCCATCGAGGATCATCGTTTTTACGAACATTACGGGCTTGACCCGAAGGGCGTTTTCAGGGCGGCCTTGAGCATCGCCCTTGGAAGAGAGTTCCAGGGCGGGAGCACCATCACGCAACAGTTGATCAAGAACGCCTTTCTGACCCCCGAACAGACCCTTCGCCGCAAGATCCAAGAGCTGTTCCTGGCCATCCAGATGGAAAGGCGTTACACGAAAGACGAGATCCTGGAACTTTATCTCAACCGAATTTACTTCGGCGAATCGGCCTACGGGGTTCAGGCGGCCGCCAAGACCTTCTTCGGCAAGGACGCCACCCGCCTCAGCCTGTCGGAATCAGCGCTCCTCGCGGCCATCGCCAAGAGCCCCGAGGGTTATTACTCCCCCTTCCGGAACCCCGACGCGGCCCGCACCAGGCGGAACATCGTTCTGGAAATGATGTCCACCTACGGGATGATCACTTCCGAGATCTTCAACAAGGCCAAGGAAGAGCCGATGGTGGTCACCAAGCCCGCCAAGAGGAAGGTGCCCACAGCGGCCCACTTCGTCTGGTATGCGATCGAAGACGTCGTCACCGCCCTGGAGGGCCAATACGGGAGAAGCGGAGCCTTCGACCTGATTTACAACGGCGGCCTCAAGATCTACACCACCATCGATCTCGACCTTCAGCGCAAGATCGAGGCGGCCGTGGCCGAGGGCCTTAAGGGTATCGGCAAACCGGACGCCAAGGGCCTGCTCCAGCCGCAGGTGTCCGCCTTGCTCCTCGACCATGCTACGGGAGAGATCAAGGCTATGGTCGGGGGACGCGAGGCCACGACCCTCTCGGATCTCAACCGGGCCACCCAGTCCCTTCGGCAGCCCGGATCCGCCATCAAACCCGTCGTGGTCTACGCCCCGGCCCTCGTCTTGAACCGCCTGACCTCCGGGATGGTCATCGATGATTCCCCCTACTTCCGGATCACCGGACGCAAGCAGGATCCGAAGACAGGCAAAATGGAGAACGAGCTCTGGATGCCGGAGAACTACACCAAGACCTACACGGGGCTGGTCACTGTTCGGGAGGCCCTGACCCAGTCCCTCAACGTTCCGGCCGTGAAGGTGCTCGAGGAAGTGGGGGTAAAAAAGGCCCTGGACTGGGCCCGGGACAACCTGGAGATCTCCACCTTCGTCACCGAAGGACGGATCAATGACGGGAACCTCGCCACGGCCTTGGGAGGAATCACCAAGGGGATCAGTCTCCTGGAGATGACCCGGGCTTTCGGGGTCTTCGCCAACCGGGGAGTCCTGTCCAGGACCATCGCCGTACGCAAGGTGGAGGACAGCTACGGGCGGGTGCTGCTGGAGAACCGCCCCCAGTTCAAGGTGGCCATGGATCCGGGCAACGCCTGGATCCTCACCCACGTGCTCCAGGACGTGATCAAGTTCGGGACCGGGCAGCGGGCCAACATCGGGCGGGCGGCGGCGGGCAAGACCGGAACCACCACTGATTACGCGGACGCCTGGTTCATCGGCTATACTCCCAACTACTCGGCGGGGGTATGGATCGGCCACGACCAACCGACCAACATGGGACGGGAAAACGGAACCGGTGGGAGAGTACCGGCGACCATCTGGAACCTGATCATGAAAGCCGTCCACGAGAACGTGCCGGTGCAGGATTTCCCCCGTCCGGACAACATCGTGGAGGCCCAGATCTGCAGCAAGTCCGGCCTGCTCGTCGATCCCCTCTGCCCGCCGTCCCAGCGCTACACTGAGTTCTACATTCAGGGGACTCAGCCCACCAGGACCGGCAACCCCTACGTCCAGGCCGAAGTTTGCCTGGAGAGCAACCAGCTCTACCGGCCAGGCTGCTCCAACTGCACACCGGTGACCAAGACCTTCCTCAACCGGCCCCCCTTCAACCCCACCCCGGATGGTACCGGCAGAGTCCCCCTTGATGCCAAGTACGCCCTGCCCATGGAATACTGCCCCCTGCCGGACCCGTCGGAATTGCCGCCGAATGACGGCGGGCCGGGTGGAACAGGGGACGACACGGGCGAAGGTCCGGCTCCCGGGGGAGGCAACGGCGGGGGATCGGGCGATGACGGCGGCGGGCCAGGCGGAGGACCGGGGGTCTAGCGTTTCCTTTTCAGAGTTACCATCGTCACGCCGAAGCTCCCCTCTCCGTGACCCCCGAGACGATAGGAGTCAACCAGCGGGTGGCTGGAAAGGAACCGTTGAACTTCCCTCCTGAGCTTACCGGTTCCCTTCCCGTGGATGACCCGTACCTCCCCGAGACCCGCGATAAAGGCCTGGTCAAGGTAACGATCCAGGTCGGCCAGGGCGAGATCCACCGTCAACCCCCGCAGGTGGATCTCGGAGGAAACGCCACTCGTATCCACATCCAGATAGGGAGTGGTGATCAACACCGGGGTTGAAGCTGAGCCGCGGGGGGCCTTGGAGACCTTGGCCGGCCGGGCCAGCCGATCCCGGGGGACGTTCACCTTCAAGGAGGAAACCTGAACGAGAAAGTTGCCGTCCCGGTCGGGCCCACCCACGACCACACCGGTCTGCCCGACCCCGATGATCTGTACCTGGTCGCCTACGCCTAGAG
>JACPQU010000167.1 GCA_016190305.1 Bacillota bacterium | reverse complement strand
CTCCGCCTCATCGACCCCAAGCTGCTCGACGAGGATGCTGCGTACCTTATCCTCGATGGGATTTGACTTGGGATCCTTCCACCTCCATCAGTGTACCCGGCCGGGCCCCGCGAGGCCGCCCGCGCGACAACACTAGGATTTCTATACTACAAGTTCGACCATAATTCAAATCCACATCCATTTTAAATATTTTTTACATCGCCGGCCTGTTCCATCTTTCACATCCAGGATCGGTGCTTCGCCGGCCGGTTACATCGCCAGTCCTCCGTCCACCACCAGCACCTGGCCGGTGATGTAGGAAGCCCCCGGAGAGGCCAGGAAGGCGATCACCTCCGCCACCTCTCCCGGTCTTCCCGCCCTCCCGAGCGGGAT
This sequence comes from Bacillota bacterium, assembly GCA_016190305.1. GTDB lineage: Bacteria > Bacillota > JACPQU01 > JACPQU01 > JACPQU01 > JACPQU01. The sequence goes on along the minus strand of JACPQU010000167.1, from coordinate 1,757 downwards.
GGAGGCGACCAGACGGAGCTGCACTTCCTCCGGGAGAGCTCTCGTCATCCCGGTATCGATCATCCCGGGAGCCACGGCGTTGACCGTCACGCCCCGCTCGGCCACCTCTCGGGCCACCGACTTGGTGAAACCGATGATCCCCGCCTTTGCGGCGGAGTAGTTCGCCTGCCCGGGGTTCCCGGAGATCCCGGCCACCGAAGTCAGGTTCACGATCCGGCCGTAACGCTGCTTCAACATGGGCCGAAGGACGGCCCGCGTGCAAAGGTAAATCCCCTTCAGGTTCACCCCGATGACCTCGTCCCAGTCGGCTTCCTTCATCCGAACCAGGAGAGAATCCCGCGTGATGCCGGCGTTGTTCACCAGGATATCCAGCCGCCCCAGGGTCTCAACCACATGGCTGATGAGCCGGTCGACGTCCGCGGCTTGGGAAATGTCGGCCTGGAAATACTCCGCCCGGTGTCCCTCCGACCGGAGGCGCTCCACCACCGGGGGCGGCGCATCAGAGCGGCCGTTGACCGCGACGGCGCAACCCATCCGGGCCAGGGCCTCGCAGGCGGCTTCTCCGATCCCCCTGGTGCCCCCGGTGACCAGGGCGATCCTGTTTTCCTTAGTTTCCATGAACGGGAGCTCCGGCGATGACCTCAAGGGCCGAGTCCATACCGGCGGGGTCTTCGACGCCGGCGACGACGGCCTCCCGGCTGATCCGCTTGACAAATCCGCTCAGGGATTTCCCGGGCCCCACCTCGATGAACCGATCGACACCGGCCCGCAGCATGGCCTGCACCGACTCCTCCCAGCGCACCGGGCCGGCCACCTGGTCGACCAGTGCCCGGATGATCTCCAGCGGCTCCTGGTGGAACCGGGCATCCACGTTGGCCACCACGGGGATCCGGGCCGGCTTGAATTCCCGGAGGGCGAGTTCCATGGCCAAGCGTCGCGCCGCGCCGTGGAGAAGACTGCAGTGAAAGGGGGCGCTCACGGCCAGGGTGACCGCTCTCCTGGCCCCCCGGCTCTGCGCCAGTTCCACTGCCTTTCGCACCGCTTCCACGTGCCCTGAAACCACGATCTGGCCGGGACAGTTGTAGTTGGCCGGCTCCACGACCGGGCCCTTCAGCCCGCCGATCTCCGGCAGATCCGAAACTTCGCCGCAGATGGCCTCCACCTGGTGCCGGTCGAGACCGATGATCGCCGCCATGGTCCCTGTTCCCTCGGGGACGGCTTCCTGCATAAACTTTCCCCGTTGCCGGACCACCTGAACGGCGTCGGCGAAAGAGATGGAACCGGCGGTTACCAGGGCGGAGTACTCCCCCAGGCTCAACCCTGCGGCCACATCCGGAAGGATCCCCTTTTCCGCCAGGATCCTCTGGATGGCCACGCTCACGGTAAGGAGGGCCGGCTGGGTCACCTCGGTTCTGGTAAGCTCCTCCTCCGGGCCCTCGAAGCAGATCCTCGAAAGGTGGAAATCCAGGGCCCGGTCGGCCTCTTTGAAGGTCTTTCGGGCCGTCTCGTAGCTTTCGGCCAGTTCGCGCCCCATCCCTACGTACTGCGCCCCCTGGCCGGGGAAGATAAAGGCCAGCTTTCCCATCCACCTGCTCCTTTACGACCATGGTCAAATTGTTCCTTGAATTGTTCCTGTGTTGAGGCCGGTTGCTCTTAAACCGAGGGGCCGACGGCCACACCCAGGGTGCCGGGCCCGGTATGAGCGGCGATGACCGGGCTCAACTGGCAAAGGCCGATCTCGCCCTGGACCCTGAGGG
>JACPQU010000180.1 GCA_016190305.1 Bacillota bacterium | reverse complement strand
GGCACCGTCTTCGCCCAGGAACCAAAGGCGGGTGAAATGGTCTCACCGGGAACCCCCGTGAACATCTTCGTGCAGCAAAAGAAGCTGATCATCCCGGTGATCATGAGCTTCCAGGGCCCCCCGGACGTTCATTTCATCCGGATCCTGATCACCGACGCCAGGCGCACCAGCCAGGTGGTTCACGAACAGCGCTACTCCCGGTTCGACCCGGACGTCCGGCTTGAACTGCCGGTGTTTCCGCCGGCCCGGATCGAGGTCTATGATAACGGCATCCTCGTCAAGGAAGCATCCTACTAGGGAGTGATGGTCACGCCGAAGGGATCGGTCCGCGAAGCGGACCCGGGCCGGATGGAGGGAATGGTGATCAAGATCGTGAGCGATTTCTTCACGGTCCGCAGTTCCTCCGGGAGCCTGGAATGCCGCAGGCGCAGGCGGCTCGATCTTTACGGCGACGGAGGCGGGATCATGGTGGGGGACCGGGTGCGGGTGCTGGAACTCGGGGTCGGGAAAGGCATGATCGAGGAGCGGTTCCCCCGGCGGAACGGCCTCCGGCGGCCGCGGATCGCCAACGTGGATCGAGCGGTGGTCGTCGGCTCTTTCGGGACCCCTGCGCCGGATTTCTTCTCCATAGATCGGATCCTCGTGCAGGTGGAAACCGAGGGACTGGAAGCCGTGGTATGCCTGAATAAGGCCGATCTGGCCGCTCCCGGGGAAACCGATGCCGCACGGATGATTTACAGCGCGACCGGATATCCCGTGGTGATCACCAGCGCCAAGAGCGGTGAAGGGCTGGAGGCCCTGAGGGAAGCCCTGCGGGATTCGATCACGGTGCTGGCTGGTCCTTCGGGGGTGGGGAAATCCACGATGCTGAACGCACTTCTTCCCGGGGTCGCCCTGCGGATGGGCGAAGTGAGCCTTAAGCGCGGCACGGGGAGGCATACGACCAGGCATGTCGAACTTCTCCCCATGGCTGACGGGTCATGGGTGGCGGATACACCAGGTTTTCAGCAACTCGATCTCTCTTTCATCGATCCCGTCGAACTGGCGTCCTTCTTTCCCGACCTGGCCCCGTACCGTTCCGAATGTCGTTTCAGCCGGGATTGCGTTCATGATCGGGAGCCGGGGTGCCGGGTCAAGGAGGCTGTCGAGGCCGGAGAGGTTTCCCGGGAGCGTTACGACAGCTATCTCAGGCTCCTGCGGGAGATCCGCGAACGCTTCCAGCCGTGGAAATAGCGGAGGTGCAGGGAATGAACCTTCCTATGGATGGGAGCCGGCTGGATGGGAGCCGGCCGCCCCGCCCGCTGATCGCGCCGTCGATCCTGTCGGCCGATTTCACCCGGCTGGGGGAAGAGGTGGCGCGGGTGGAGGCGGCGGGCGCCGAGATGATCCATGTCGATGTGATGGATGGCCATTTCGTCCCCAATATCACCATGGGCCCCCTGGTGGTGGAAGCTGTCCGGGGGGCGACCGGTCTTCCCCTCGACGTGCACCTGATGATCGATGCGCCCGAGAAGTTCATCGGTGAATTCGCCAGGGCCGGCGCGGACTGGCTCACCCTTCACGTGGAGGCCTGCGTTCATCTGCACCGATCCGTTCAGGCCGTCCGGGAGGCCGGGATGCGTCCGGGGGTGGCCCTGAACCCATCGACTCCCCTGGAGGCGGTCAGGTGGATCCTGGAGGATCTCGATTTCCTTCTCCTGATGACCGTCAACCCCGGGTTCCCCGCCCAGTCCTTCATCCCGGGGATGCTGCCCAAGATCCGGGCGGCCCGCGAGATGATCCGGGCGGCGGGGAGCCGGGCGGCCGTGGAGGTGGACGGAGGGATCAATCCCCGGACCGCCCGGGAAGCGGTGGAAGCCGGGGCGGAGATCCTGGTGGCTGGATCCTACATCTTCGGGGCTGCGGATTATGCCGGGGCGGTCAGTTCGTTACGTGTTGAAGAGCGTGGCGGTCCTTTATCGTGACGGTAACCTTTATTAGGAACAACGTAGGGCCCTCCAAGGACACCTATAGAGACATCAGCACCACGCTGTGAAACTGGAGATCGGTGTTGGTCCATGTCACGGTTGAGCCCTTGGGGATCACGAGGTCATAGGGCTGGAACATATAATTCTGGATCACGGTTTGCACCTGGATCGGCGTTCCGTCCTCGGCGATGGTAAGCTCGCCGGTCATGGACGGATGGGGTCCGCACTGGAATGAGTAGCGTCCGGTCCGGTCGAAGGTCCGGCTCCAGGACTGGCCCTCGCCCAGGAGGGGGCTTCCAAAGACCTCGCGCGGCCCCATAGACGGGGGCGGAGCTTTCCCGCCTTCCATTTCGCCGCCGCTTCTCCCGCTGTTGCTGACCCCTGGGCCGGGCTCGCTGCCCTGCTTGCACCCGTTGATCAGGGAGAGGGCTAGGAACAAGGGCAAGCAGCAAGCGAGGATGAGCCGGAACCGGCGTTGCCGGTAAAGGTCCTTTCGGTTCATCTGGACTGCCTCCCGATCCGGAATTTTTAAAAGCCGTCGTTAAAACTCCGGAAGTTCTTGGAGAGTCGGATGATATCGACAATTCCAATGAGCTCACCATTCCAGCGATCTTATAACTCCAGGCGACTAAAAGTGATCCGTCATTTACCATATGCTATTGAAATGTCCTTCTCTTCCGTCGGTCTCCTCACTATTTTTTACCATATTTTTACCTTTTTCCCGCTGTCCGGCGCGGCGCCGGGAATGGTTGTGGGAGCGCCGCATTCGGTAGTATAATGAATTCCGACAATTGACCAAAAGGTTTCGCACCAAGAGGTTTTGATTTGGTTTCGATTTGAAGGCATTTCAGCCGAGTCGCCTGCGGGGTACGGTGAGGCGCTGAAGCGTGCGGTCGCGAGGCCGGCGCTCGGCCGCCGATTCCGAACCGGTGGTGAAGCCTTGCTGGAGCGGGGCAAAGCCCACGAACCCGGCCCTTCGGGGTCAGGGCCGACCTGGTGAGATTCCAGGGCCGACAGTATAGTCTGGATGGGAGCAGCGCCGGCCGGTGTCGAACCAGTCG
>JACPQU010000179.1 GCA_016190305.1 Bacillota bacterium | reverse complement strand
GTCGTGAAGTTCGAACGCAGCCTCAATACCAAGGCCGGAGACGCCGGCACCGCCCTTGTCCGGGCCTTGAGCGCCATCGACAGAGCGGCTTCCAAGGGAGTCATTCATCCCAACGCCGCAGCCCGGAAGAAATCTCGCCTTTCCAGGCGTTTCAACCGGCTGAACGCCCAGGGCGCCTGAACCGCCCTTGGGGCACGCAGATCCCCAGAGCCAGTAGTTCAAGGGCCGTGTGAGGCTCGACACGGCCCTTTTTTAGATCCGCATCCAGCTCATAAGCCAGCTCCAGGGCCGCTTCCAGGTCTCGCAGGCTGTGTCCGCCGGACTGCTCCCAGGCCTTGCGGGCCACGTATGGATGCACCGCAAGCAGGGCCGCCAGTTCGGCGGGGGCGACCGGCGCCGCCCTTTTCCCCGTCATGGTCGGACCTGCGCTTTCCCTGAGTCGCAGACACTCGGCGAGAAGGCGAAGTTGCTTGACCGCCATGGCGAAGATCTGGGCCGGGGCGGTACCCGCCAGCAGGAGATCCCGGAGGCGCGGGAGTGCCTGCCCGGGCCGTCCAGCCACCAGGGCATCCACCAGGCTGAAGATATCCCCTTCGGGGGGGATACTCCGGACTTCCCTCACATCCGAAAGAAGAATAACCGGCGAATCCCCGGCGTGCAGCATCGCTTTTTCCAGCTCCCGGCGGAGAGTCATGAGGTCCTCCTCCCCACTCCGTACCAGTTCGTCCACCGCCCCGGGCTCGATTCGCTTTCCCCCGCGCCGCGCTACCTCTTCCACCCACCTGCGCACCTTTCCGAGGGGAAGCCGCTTGAGATCGACCGCCGCGCCTCCGGATGCGAATGCTTTCCGGAGCCGGGCCGGGGGCTCGTCCCCGGAAAAACGTACGACCAGGCATGTCCTGGGGTTCGGTGAACGGAGGTAGACGGTGAGGGGATCATGGCCTCCCCCGCGGCCGGAGTCCTCGAGGGCTTCGGCGGAAGCCAGGATCAATCTTCTTCCCTTTGGACCCGCCGGGAGGATCTCCGCTTCGGCGAGCACCCGGGCCGCCTGAGGAACGCGGGCGGAAAAGGTGACCCGGTCGATCATGGAGGTCACCGGGTCAAGGACGGCCGAACCGATGCGTTCGACCAGGTCCTCGGCCAAGAGGTCCTCCCGCCCATAAAAGAGGTAGGCGGGCCGGATCGTTCCCGCTCGGATCTCATTCAAGGCCTCAAAATAGTCCATCAGCGCAGGCCTCCAAAGCCTCCAGACAGTTCATCAAACAGCCTCCGACATCCACCATCCACACAACCTCTTCTTTCGATCCGTCGCCGGACGGGGCACCCAAGCCCAAACCCCTGACCGGGCACCCAAACGCGGAACCGCGTCAGGCTTCCATGTTCCAGCGCACCGTACGGATTTGTCAGCACCCCGGAGACCGCCGGAGGAAGGGTCTTACCTCCAGACGCCGCCCGTCGCTGCGCAGGGTCACCGCTCCATGCCTCGGCGTGCAGTAGACCAGGACGCCCGAGGCTTCCAGCCGCTCCACCACCTCCCGGTGCGGATGTCCATAACCCTTTCCGGCCGAGATGAGGGCCACCCGGGGCCTTACCGCCGCCAGAAAACCAGGACTGGTGCTGGATCGGCTCCCGTGGTGGGCGACCTTCAGGACGTCCACCACGGGCCCGATGGAGCCGGCCCGCCCGACGCCCGGGAGACTCTCCTCCGCCGCCGACTCGATATCACCGGTCAGCAGCAGGGTACGTTCGCCGTGCCGGAGGCGCAGCACCAGCGAGTAATCGTTTTCCGCCGGCGGGGTTCCCGGGCCTTGAAAGAGGACGGGGCCCGGGTTCAGGACCTCGATCTCGACCCCGTCACCGAGATCGACCCGGTTCCCCGCCGCCAGGGTCCTGATGGGGACTCCCCGCCTCGCAAGCGTTTCTAGGAGCGCCCGGTACTCGGGGTTCCCGGATTCCGAACTGCTGTTCGTCGAACCGCCGGTCATCGAACCGCCGGTCGTATGTTCCCCATTTAGCGGCCCCCGACCTCCCATTTGCAAGCCGGCTCCGGGATTCGAGAGGACGTTCACGGGATCCGGGTCCTTGCGGGGATCCTGACTGAATCCGGGATCCAGGCCCCCTTCCCCGCCGAACGCCGGGAACGGGGCGCGGAGGAAGAGGTGCACCGGAAAACGTTCCACTACCGCCTGGAGGCCACCGTAGTGATCGAGGTGGGGATGCGTGAGGAAAATGGCGTCGAGGCTCAGGATCCCCCGTGATCGAAGGAAAGGGATCAGGATCCGCTCCCCGACCCCGGTGGAACCCCCTCCTCCGTCCACGAAAAAAGTGCGGCCGGAGGGGGACCTGATGAAGATCGCCTCTCCCTCTCCCACATCCAGAACCGTCAGCTCGAGGGTTCCCCCCCGGTTCTGCCAGGCCGCGGAAGCGGAGGAAACAAGGATGAAGGCGAGGGCAAGGGCCGCACCCCGCCTGAGGGGCGAAAGTGAAGGCATCGCCAGGGGCAGGTAGCTGGGCAAAAGCAGCCATCCGGAGGGGAAGACCACCGGAAGGGCCGCCCACCCGACGCCTCCAAAAAAGCCGGCGACGGCCAGAAGGTAGCGCAGCACCAGGTCCACCGGCCAGAAAAGGATCCGTCCCGCGGCCGGAACCAAGGCCGAGACCGGAGCCAGAACCATCCCGCCCCCCAGGGCGAAGCCGACCGGGGGCAGGGCGGCCAGGTTGGCCGGGAGAGCAACCAGGGAAATGAAATGGAAGTGGTAGGCAAGCAGGGGCAAGGTGTAGAGCTGGGCCGCCAGGCTGGTGGAAAGAAGGGCCGTGATCCAGCCGGGCAAAGTCCGACGCTGGGAAACCAGTTCCAGGAGGGCGGGCGCCGCGGACAGGATCCCCAGGGTGGCGGCGAAGGAAAGCTGGAAACCCGGGGACAGGATCATGAGAGGGTTTAGGGCAAGGAGGACAAGGGCGGCCAGAGCGAGGGCGTTTCCCCCGTCCCTGGGACGTCCCAGCCAGAAAGCCCCCGCTCCGGCGCCGGCCATAATGACCGCCCTCCACACCGGGGGCCTCCCCCCCACCAGGAGTGCGTATCCCACCAGGAGGATCAGGCCACCCGCCAGAGCGGGGCGCCGGGGGCAGCCGGCCCGCTCGGCGATGGCAAGGCAGGCCCCCAGGAGCAGACCGACATGGAGTCCGGAGATGGACACCAGGTGGATGATCCCCGCGCGCTGGAGATCCTCGATGATCCGGTCGGGAAGGTCGCCCGTCTCTCCCAGGACCAGGGCGGCCAGAAGCTCCCGGCGCGGGGAAGGAAGCGCCAGGCCGATACCGGCCGCCATCCGCATTCTCAGTCCGGCAAGGGCCGCCCCGGGCCTGGCGGAATGCGGGGCGGCAAGCCGGCTCAACCCCTGGGGAGACGCGGTGAAAAGCAGACGGACCCCCTGGGCCGCCAGGTAACCGGCGTAGTCGAAGCCCCCGGGGTTGGTCCGGGGGCGCGGCCATGTCAGGCGGCCCTCCAGCCGGATGTGGTCACCCTTGGCGAGGCCCCCTATCCCCTCCCGCTCCTGCCCGTCGCCGAATCGCTCCGGCCTGTCTCCGAACCGCTCCTGTTGACCTCCGAAGCCCGTTCCACCCCAAATTGTGACCTGCAGGGTCTGTCGCCCCCGCCATGTCCCTCCCCCCGGTTCGTACGCCTCCCGCAGGTCCAGCTCAAAGGTCCTCTGGTTTTGCCCGATCCGGGGCTCCGAAACCACGTATCCAGCCGCTGTGATCCCTGCCGAGGAATCCGCCAGGGCGCGCAGCGGAGCGGGGACCCGGAGGGCGGCCGAAGCGGAGAGAAAACCCAGGATGAAGCAGGTTGAGCCGATGAGGATGATCGGAGGAAGCGCTGGGCGGAGATCCGCCCGCCGGTGCAGGATCCAGGTGATCGCCGGAGCCAGGAGCAAACCCACCGCCGCCGGCAGGAGATCCACGGCCGGCTGTCCCGGGACCGGCGGGTCCAAGGGAAACGCCGCCGTCGCCGCCAGGATCCCCGCGCCGTAAAAAACGGCCAGCAGGGAAAGGGGCCGTACCGCCAAGTCTTCACCCGCTCCAGGGCGCTCTGCGATGGTTCCACGCCCAGGACCCGAATCCTGCCGATCAGGATCGGCCGGCGGACCCTTCCGCTGCCATCTTCACCATTCGGACAGGGGTAACCCACCGCTCCTTGATGGCCAGACTCGCCGCTGAAGACAGGGTCAGCAGGACCATGCTTACGATGAAGGCGGGCGCGTAGGTGCCCGCAGTGTCAAAAATGAAGCCCGCCAGCCAGGTTCCCACCGCGGCTCCGGCCTGGTGGGCAAAGGAGATCATTCCGAAGAGAGTCCCCATCGACACTCTGCCCCAGAGATCGGCGACCAGCGAGGAAGTCAACGGCACGGTGGCGATCTGGGCGAAACCGAAAAGGGCGGCGGATAAGTAGAGGACGGCCTCGCTTTGGGTGGACAGCAGAATCAAAAAGGACATGCCCCGCAGAAAATAAATCGCGCCCAGGGGGCGGCGGCGCCCGATCCGGTCCGAAATCAATCCAGCAGCCAGGAGGCCGGCGATGTTCAGCCCCCCGATGAGCCCAAGGGCAAGGGATGCGGAGGTTTCGGAAATCCCGCGATCCATGGCGAAAACGGCCAGGTGGGTTCCCACCATCAGGGCCGTGAAGCCGCAGGTGAAGAAACCGAAGAACAACTTCCAGAAATCAGACGTTCGAAGTGCATTCCTGACCGGAGCGGAGAGAAAGGCCGGGGCCCTTTTCCCCACGGCTGCGACCGGAGGTGAAGCCGTGGGGGCGGCGCCGGTCTGGCCGGGAGACGGCGTGGCGCCGGGGCCTGAATTGGGATCCGGATTGGCCGCCGTCAGGGGCACCCCGTCAGGGCCCATTCCCATCTCCTCCGGCCCCCCGCGCAGCACTAGGAGAATCAGGGGCAGCACCGGGAAGATGAACAGCAGGCCCAGAACGAACCAGGCCGCCCGCCAGCCCAAGGCGGTGATGAGCAGCAGGCACAACGGAGCCATCACCATCTGGCCCATGGAGACCCCGGCATTGGTCACGGCGATGGCCAGGGCACGCCGGCGCTGAAACCACCGGGCGGCGACCACGGCGTGGCTGACCAGGGCGGTGCCCCCATGGCCGACCGCCGCCAGCCCGTACAACACGTAAATATGCCAAAGCTTGTTCGCCAACGGCAGGGCCAGGTTCGCAGCGGCCAGGAAGACCAGGGAGAAACCGATCACTTTCTTCGGGCCAAAACGGTCGATCAGGCTTCCCACCGCGGGCTGAACCAGCCCGTAGATCAGCATGAAGATCGAAACGGCCAGGGAAAGCTGGGACCTCGTCCAGCCGAATTCCTCAAGCAACGGTTTGAAGAAGATCCCGAAGGTCATCCGGACCCCGAATACCACGAACAGGGTCACAAAGGAGACAGAGATCACCAGCCAGCCGTAATAGAGCCGCCCGCGAGTGCCGGCAACGCCCCCCCCCAAAACAAACGCCCCCTCGAGATCCTTGTTTAATCTCTTTTGATTTCTCCCGGTCGGTTAGGCGGCTTGCACCTTTCCCAAGTCGGTATTCCCCCGTGGCCGCCCGCGTTCCTGGCTCACCGTGACCAGCCCGCGCAGTTGCTCGAAGGTACCTTCTTTGATTCCGGGCACCCGCATCAGATCCTCTATGCGACGGAACGGGCCGTTCTTCCTGCGGTATTCGACGATCGCCCCCGCCTTGCTCGGCCCGATCCCCGGCAGGGAGGTGAACTCCTCCAGGCCCGCCCTGTTGAGGTTGATCTTGCCCGGAATGGTCCCCGCACCCGTTCCTCCCCCCGTCCCTGCCGGCGGCGCCTCTCCCTTTATCGGGACATAGACCTTCGCTGCGTCCTGGAGAGGCTCCGCAAGGTTAAGAAGATCAAGGTCCCCCTGGGAGGTAATCCCGCCGGCTGCCTCCACCGCGTCCACCACCCTCGACCCGGCCGGGATCCGGTACACTCCGGGGCGGATAACGGCCCCGGCCACATGAATCACCAGGATCTCCTCCGGCGCCGCTTTTCGATCCCGGTAACCGTCGTCGCCGGAATCGCCGGCTTCACCGGGTGTTCCCGCGGGATCCCGGAACTGTCCGCCGGCAAGCTTGGGTTGGACCTCCTCCACCGGCCCGGCCGCAGGCGGGGGATCGATGATCGTGACTTCGGATCGGACCCGCAGCCAGTACCGGATCCCCAACAAGGCGCTCAACAGGACGACCAGCATGGTCAGGGCGGCGAAGACCGCCCGTTCCCGGCGGGCATGCAAAACGATCGACCTCCGGCTGGGCGCGGGCAAACTTTCAACGTAAAGCAGGCTATTCCTTCCGCCCTAAAAAATTCGGGATCACCCGGCGAGCCGCATGACGGACTCCTGAGTGATCCCGAATCATCCTGAAAATATTGGTGGACCTGGCGGGAGTTGAACCCGCGACCTCTTCCATGCCAAGGAAGCGCGCTCCCACTGCGCTACAGGCCCACAACACCAAACTTATCACCAGCCGGCGCAAACCTGAAACAAATTATAAAGGTTGGCCCCGGGCAAGTCAATTCAGCCGGGGCACAGAGTGAATGACTCAAGCGTGATCGAAGGTAAGCCCGCCTTCAGCGGGCTTATTAACGGCCCCGTTGACCCGCGCGATGGGAACATCGCCCCAAAGCCGTTCAAGATCGTAAAACTCCCGGGCCTCCCGACTAAACACGTGGCAGATTACGCTCCCGTAATCCAGAAGCACCCAGCCGGTTTCCGCCTTCCCTTCCTTGCGAAGGAACCGGACCCCCAGTTGATCCAACCGCTCATCAACGGCGTCCACCACCGCCTGCAGGTGCTTGGTGGACAATCCCGTACAGATGACGAAGTAGTCGGCGATAACGGACACGCTCCGAATACTCAGCAAGACTACGCATTCAGCCTTGTGTTCCCCCGCAGCCCCGGCAGCCGCTTCGGCGATGCCGATTGAATCCAACAATCGATTCTCCCTTCGCTGACTCCTTTGATTAAGCTTCCTAACCTATTATACGCATTCCTTGAAGAAGTCCACGGTCGAGGAAATGCGGGTTCAACGAGTCGCCGCCGGCCCCGGCCGGTCCTTCCCCAGGATCACTGTCACGTCCACCGCCGCCTCCTGCTCTTGCGGGATCTCGGTCAGCAGTTCGGTGCCTCCGACGGCCAGCAGCACCAGCCTTCCCACCTCGCGGTCGCTGGTGTGGTTGATCACCCGGGTGACCGGATAATCAAAGCGGTCCGCGTTGGCCACTCGGGTGACCTCGAAACCCCGCTCCCGAAGACTGTTGGCCATGGTGGCGGCCTCTCCGGCGTTGCCGTTGCCGTTCAGGATCTCGACCTTGATCTCCTGGTTGATCACCAGGACGGCTTCTTCCTTGAACTTTTCACCCACAATCTTGAGCAATTCGGCCTGATCGGGGATCCAGTAGTCGATCCCGCCGATTCGCTTGGGCTCTCCGGGAAGGGTGATCATCTCCAGTTTATCCAGGCTGAAGGCGGCCTGCACGGTCTGGATCAGACCCAGCGCCGCCAGATCGGACGACTTAAGACTGGTCCTGACCATCTCGACGGCCCGGTCGAGCACCTTGGGGATCTTGGGCCAGTTTCCCGGCTGCAGAAGCTTGGTGATCAGCGCGTTCAAGAACTTCTGGGTCCGCCCGATCCTGCCGATATCCCCCTCGGCGCTGCGATAGCGGACGAACTGTCTGGCCTTGTCGCCGTCGAGCAACTGGTAACCTTTTCGAAGGTTAATAAAAAGCCCGCCCGCGCGGTCAGTATACTTCATGTCCTGTTCCACTTCCAGTTCCACCCCGCCCACTAGGTCGACCAGGTCCTTAAAGCCGTCGAGCTGAACCTGGATGTAATGGTGGACGGGAACTCCGGTAAATCTTTCGACGGTATCCTTGGCGCAGGTAAGGCCGTCATAGGCGTGGGCGGCGTTGATTTTATCCAGGGCGTTTTTCCGGCAGGTGATCTCCACCCGCGAATCCCTGGGAATGGAAAGCAGAACCAGGCTCCTCTGCTTGGGATCATAGGAGGCCAGGATGAGGATGTCCGACCGCCTCCTCTTCCCCTGGTACTCGATCCCAT
>JACPQU010000161.1 GCA_016190305.1 Bacillota bacterium | reverse complement strand
GGTCGGGACCCATCACCTGCAGCCGGTGCACCGAGGCGTTGAGGCGGCCGGTCACAGGATGGCGCGACACCAGGATACCCCCCGTGATGTAGGGGCCCGCGTCTCCCGGCGTGAAGGTGGGAACGGGAAGAAGGGATTCCAGATCGGGGTTTTCCATGACTCGAGCTTTGGTCGGCGCCGCTTCCCGCGTCACCGAACGGCAGGGGACGGGATCAGCGGCGGCCGCCATGAGAGCACGGGCGATCCGTCCCGGAGCGCACCCGATGGCCGAGGCCAGCAGGTCACGACCGGCGGCGAGGTTGGCAACGACGCGCCGGCCGGTGCTCCGGGTTCCCGCCCCGCCTCCGGCCGCTCCGGCGGAAAGGTCGAACAGGACGGCGGATCCGTCGTTGCTTTTGGCGATGGCGGCCAACTCATAAACCGGGTCACACGGACCGGCCCACTCCAGGAGCCGCCCTGCAGACTTCAGGTAATCCAGCCAGCCCCGAAGGGATCCGTCATATAGGGGCATCTTGTCATCCCCTGATCGCCGGCCGCCTGTTGTTGATTTAACAGAGGCGCCGGTCGAAGATATCGTTTACGCCCGCGTCCTGGACCCGTTTCCGGATCAGGGCGGGGTCGGTCTGGTACAGGTCGAGTTCCTTCATCCGGTCGAAGAGCACCGATCCCGAGTAGGTGTACTTGCGGTGCAGACCGGAGCCGTTCTCCATCTCCTCCCGCACCCAGGCGATGGACTCGCCGATGGTCGTCGAGCGCGGCAGGATCGCCGGATCCATTCCCAGGGCGGCCCGTACGGCGTTATGGCCCGCGACGAGCCCCGTGACGATCGCCTCGGTGTGACCCACCAGGGGGCCCGACTTCTCCCCCGCGCAGAAGAGGTTATCGACCCCTTCCACCTTGAGGGCGTCGTCGCGGGGTGAAATGGCCAGGTACCGGATGGAGTTACCCTTGCTCCCGGCGTAGGGATCCTCATACCGGGCGCGCTCGAAGCCGGGTACCGACCTCAGGATCTCCAGGGGGTAATACGAGGTCATCAGTTTCGCCGGGCCGGTATCAAGGAGAACGATGCTTTCCACGTACTCAGGGAGGGCATATTGCTGGCATGCCTTGATCCCCAGGAAATCGGCCCCTTTCTGAAGATCGGAAGGGACCGGGAGCACCGCTCGTCCCGTGGCCTCAAGCTCATCGACGATCCCGCGGGCCAGGGAGTCCTTCTGCAGCTTGCACGAGCCGCTGAAAACCCCCACCTGGCCTCCCTTACGGTAACCCATAACCTCCTGGACCCCCGCCTTGGCCGCCACACTGACCCGGTTGCCGAAGGTGGGACAACGCATGATGCACATGACGCAACCGTTCCCGTACTTGGTGCAATTCGGCATTCCGCCGACGGTTCCGGTGCACTCGACGAAGACGTCGCCCTCCACCTTCTGCCCATCGTAGGAAACCGACCGGATCTCCGGGCCGTCCATCTGGACATTGGAGACCCGCACCTGGTTCCGCACCTCGATCCCGAGGCGGTTAAGCACCGAGCGGACCTCGCCCTCGATGGCATAGACGTCGTAGAGTGACGAGTGCTGATGACCCGGAAACTCGATCCCGGCGTGGCGGGCCGCTGCATCCATAGCTGCGATCAACTCGCCGCCGCCCATGGCGACGGCCTCCTCGGCGGCGGTGAAACGGCCGTTATTCCGGAAGATTCCCCCTACCAGGCCGGTTCCCAGCACCATATCCAGGCGCTCGAGCAACACAACCTCCGCACCCGCCTTTGCAGCGCTCACCGCGGCCGCGCAACCCGCCCAGCCGCCGCCGATCACGACCACCCTAGGCATTTTCTCTCCTCCTGCCGTGGGCCCGGCGGTCCACCCGTCGGGCCTCTCCCACTTCGACCGGCCGCCCAGGCGTCGCCGGGCGACCGGTCCGTTATTCAGCCATGCGTTTTCCAGCTATCCGATGTAGCCCGCGTGCCGGCAGACGATCTCCAGCAGGGCCGCTATTGCTTTTACCCCAAGACGCATGCGGTCCTCGATGAGGTTGCCTTCCTCGTCACAGGTCCCCAGGCCTGGGGAAATGAGGATGTTGGCGTCGTATGCGATGGTCGGAATCAGCCCCATCTGGGCCAGCCCGGTCTGGAGAATATTGGTGCCGCTGTACATATCCTCGATGGAGAAGATGGGGATCCCGAGGCCGTCTCCATCCCAGGTGCGCTCGTAATTGATCTCTACGGCCCCGGAGTTGTATGACCGGTAAATGGCCAGCTTTTCGCGGATCCGTGAATCGAGACGGCCGAATTCCTCCTGAACGATCCGGTGCAGGTCGTCCACCGGCCGTTTCAGGATGGATGGATTTTCCTTGGCCGCCCTGAGGGCGGCGATCTGCCCGAGGAGGGCCTCCTTGCCGGGATCGTTAGTCACATAAGCTGCCTTGCCGTATGAAGTGGTGGTGCCGTACCGATCACCATGCATCCCGAGTGCCCGGCGAATGGGGACCAGGACATCTTCCTTGCCGATGATCAAACCGCTGGTGGTGGCGCCGGAGGCTTTATCCATGCTGTAGATCACCACGTCGGCTCCGGTTTTCCGGATATCAACCCCCACGGAGGGGATGCCCCAGGCGTTGTCGATCACGTAGGGGATCCCTAACCCGCCGGCGATTTCGGCCAGAAGCTTCTGGAGCTGCGGGGTGCCGTCTTCGTCCTTGTCCGCATATCCGTAGCCGGGGAAGTCGTAGCCCAGGGAGGTGATTCCGGACAGTTCGCCGGCGTGGCGCTCGGCCACCACCGAGATCTGGTCCGCCGACTCCTCCGCTCGGACCCCGAGCAGGAGCGGCACCGGGTGGTACTTGATCCCATGGACGTCATAGCAGGCCCCGGCCAGGGGTACGATGATCGTATCCAGGTTGTTCTGCCGCTTGCCGTAGAAACCCAGTTCACCGGCCGTGGTTCCCCGGTCGGCGAAGATGTCCTTATACCGCGGCGGGAAGGGGCGTCCATAGGAGCCCTGGTGGTGGAGATGCCGCTCGTAAGGCGCCAGGTACCGGGACCGGTAGTTGTCGCCCCTACCCATGGACGGAGGGGAGAAAAGCACATCGAAGGCGACCCACAAGCCGGCCTCGCACGTGTTTACGGGGGCGGCGTCGTACTCGTCGCCGTAGATTTCTTTGACCAGGGTGCGGATCTCGTCGACCAGCTTGGCCAGGGGGATGACTTCCTTGGCCCCCTTCTCACTGAACTCCAGGATATCCTTGCGCAGGGGAGCGGGGCACCCCGAAACGGCCCCCGTCAACCCGAACTTGCCCTTCAGCTCGGGGGTGATCCCGATCTCATCGGCCGCCTTCCGGGCCTCGGCGTAGATTTGGGGGATCTCCGCCTGGAGCTGGCGATACATCTCAAACTTGAATTTGGACCTCGCTGCCAAAATTATTCTCCCCTCTCGAGAGCTTCTATGTCTCCTTCCGCGATTTCCCGCGACCCCTGTCCTGAAGCCGGATCATCCAATCTCCGCGATCACCGAGATCTCCACGGCGGAGTTGAGGGGAAGGTTGGAAACCCCGACGGCTTCCCGCGCATGCTTGCCCGCCTCTCCGAAGATCTGACCGATCAGCTCGGAAGCGCCGTTGACAACTTTTGGCTGATCAAAGAAACCGGGCCCGCTCTGGACGAAAGCGGTCAGCTTGACGATCCTGCGGATCCGGTCAAGCGAACCGACGGCTTCCCGGATCGCCGCCAGACAGTTCAGGGCGCAGATGCGCGCCGCCGCCGCTCCTTCATCTAGGGTCAAGTCCTTACCCACCGCCCCGGCGAACTGGATTTTCCCCTCCACGAAGGGGACCTGGCCCGCCGTGTACACGTAGGACCCGGTGACGGCGGCCGGTACATAAGCTGCCACCGGTTTGGGAACCGCCGGGAGGACGATCCCCATTTCCTTCAACTTAGCCTCGTAACTCAAGGCGTCACCCCCTGTTGGATCTGGAATGGGTAAAACGGATCCTGGAACCGGGCGCGGCTCCTCGCTCGACCCCATCGAGCCGTTCCGCGACCCGGATAACCACGTTTAAATGGTTGGGAAGATGGGTGGAGTCAAAACCGGCGAGGTGACCCACCGGACGCTCATCGACGAAGAACTCGTCACCGGCCAGGATCACCCCGGGCTGCACGACCTCGAAGAAACCAAGGTAGGCGATGCGATCGACGCGCCGTCCCGGCGTGGCTTCGGGATCATCGGTGAGGATTAGTTCGTGGATCTCGCCGCGGTTGACCGCCCTCGAAATCGGTTCGATCAACTCAAGACCGCGGTTGTCCAGCTTTCCCTGGAGCACCACGGCCAGTTCACCCGACACGTCGCGCTTGGCGGCATAAAAGTCGGCCCCTACGAGGCCGGCGTGGTACGGATCGCGACCTGACAATTGTTAAGCCCCCTCATCACTGATGAGCCTAAATTTTCTTCTCTAATGGTAACATAGAATCCTTTTGCCGGCGTACAATCATCCGCCTTTGCCATCAGAATGACCGGGGTGATGAACGAGGCAAATAGTCATGGCCTTTCTCGAAAGGTATCCTGCATGATGCCCCATTGCCCAAGGCAGGTTTTTATAGCGCTCCCGGCCAAGATCCTGATTATAATAAGGCTGCACCGAAAGGAGCAATCCTGATGCGATTCCCGGATGAACGCAAGGTGGAGCTATGGTCATCCTTGATCCTGTTCTCACTTCTGGTGGGCTATCTGGGGCTCCTCACGTTGATCCGATCCCTGGAGCGGGCCGGGGCGCTTTCCGAAACGATGATGGTCCCCGTCGGCCTGGCGTTCCGGTACTTGCCACCGGTTTTCCTTGGTTTTATGGTCTGCGCCGGGCCCCAAATCCTGAAAGCCGTCCGCCCTGGGTTCCCCCGGTCGATCCTGTCTCTTGACCTGAACCTGATCCGGGCACTCCTCCTGGGCTGGCCTGGGCTTGTCCTTCTGATCTACCCGTATGCGATTTATGTTCTTAATCTCCCTCTCAGATCTGGAGGCTTGCTCGAAATGCTCCTGGTCAGCCAGACGACGAGACTGACCGGTATCGGCGCTTTTTGGGCCGGCGCCGCCTTGGGGGTATCTGTTGAACAAACCAATTCTGAAAACACGGACCGCTGAGCCGACTGGTTGAGCGGAAAAACTACCGACAGCGGGGAGACCCTATCTCCCCCCGGCGATGGCGGGTACGATCAGGATCTCGTCTCCGTCGTTGACCGAGGTGCCGGTACCGTCCATAAACCGGATATCCTCCTGGTTCACGTAGATATTGATGAACCGGCGGATCTCACCGTTACCGTCGCAAAGGCGATCCCGGATTCCGGGATAGGCCGCCTCCAAGCTTTCGAGCACGTCGGCCACCGTTTTCCCTTCGCACTCCACCAGTTCCTTGCCATCGGTCACCTTCCGTAGCAAGGCCGGGACCTTGACCATCGCTGCCATCCCCAACCGACTCTCCTCTCCTGTTTCCCGCGCTTTTTAGGAAGCCCTGGCCAGCAGGGTCTCGTGCAACTGATCGAAGGCTGACAGGCTGGGGTCGATCACCTGGGGCTCACCCGCGGCTTCCTGCACCGCCTCGATGGTCTTCAGGCCGTTGCCGGTGATGTAGAGCACCAGCAACTCATCCTTGCCGATGATCCCCTCCTGGGCCAGCCTCCTGGCTGTGGCCACCGTCACCCCTCCGGCCGGCTCGGTGAAGATCCCCTCGGTCGCCGCCAGGAGTTCGATCCCCTGCACGATCTCCTCGTCGGTAACCCCTGCCGCGGCCCCGCCCGATCGCCTGATCGTATCCAGGGCGTAATATCCGTCGGCCGGGTTTCCGATCGCCAGGGACTTGGCGATGGTCCGGGGTTTGACCGGGAGCAGGTTGTCCCGGCCCTCGCGGAAGGCATCGGCCACCGGTGCGCAACCGGCCGGCTGGGCCCCGGAGATCCGGGTCCGGGCCTCATCGATGAGTCCCAGCTTTTCCAGTTCCTGAAATCCCTTTCGGATCTTGGTCAGCAGGGAGCCGCCGCCGATGGGCACCACCACGTGGTCGGGGGCGCGCCACCCAAGCTGCTCGGCGGTCTCGTAAGCCAGGCTCTTGGAACCCTCGGAGTAGAAAGGCCGCACGTTGATGTTCACGAAGGCCCATCCGTACTTCTCGGCGATCTCGGTGGAAAGGCGGTTGACTTCGTCATAGTTTCCCCGCACCGCCACCAGGTGGGGATGATAGATGGCGGTGCCGACCACCTTGCCCCGTTCCAGGTCGGACGGGATCAAGATATAGCAGTTGAGGCCGGCCTTGGCTGCGTGGGCGGCCACCGAGCAGGCCAGGTTGCCGGTGGAAGCGCAGGCAATGGTGTCGAACCCGAACTCGATGGCTCTGGTCACGGCTACCGAGACCACCCGATCCTTGAAGGAATAGGTTGGGTTCACCGCGTCGTTCTTGAGGTACACCCGGCGGATGCCGAGGGCACGGGCAAGGTTATCAGCCTTGATCAGCGGTGTGAACCCGGTTCCCAGGTCCACCGGATCGCCCTCTCCGACAGGAAGGAGGTCGCGATAGCGCCACATGGTGGACGGCCCCTGGGCAATACTTTCCCGGGAAATCGTCTTCCGGATCGAGGCGTAGTCGTAGTCCACCTCCAGCGGTCCGAAGCAGTACTCGCAGAAGTAGACGGGACCGATGGGATACTCCTGGCCGCATTCCCGGCATCGCAATCCCTTGAGGTTAGCCACCGCTCTCCACTCCCCTTTTTCCCCTCCGCCTTCCATCACGGAACTTGCCGCCGTTTTCGTCAATCAGCGGGTAAACAACAAACAAAAATGCCCCTCCGGGAAGAGGGGCTTTACAGCCGATCTCATCTCCCAGAACTCACGTTCTGCAGGAATTGGCACCGCACGTCCGGCTGAACGCCGGTTGCCGGGTTTCATCGGGCCAGTCCCTCCACCTCTCTTGATGAGAGCACCGCTCTCAACGCGTATGCAGTTTGAGGCTATCCTACCACGGTGCCCCTGGACTGTCAAGCGATGGGGAAAACCGCTCCGATTCCCTTTCTGACAGATCAAGGTATGCCGCTCGGATTCGGATCCAGGTCCGGGGAGCTTTAACCGGACCATCCCCGGACACCCTGCCGCCTGCCGGGTCAAAGAGCGAAAAAGCGGGATCCCCCGCCGGCGCGGCCGGGACCACCCCCACCAGGGAGTTGGTGAAAAAGACCTCCCCTTTTTGGAGGTCCTCGTAGCGGAAGGCCTCCTCACAGACCGTGATCCCCAGGTCACGGGCCACCCGGAAGATCGCTGCCCGGGTGATCCCGGGCAGCACGCCCAGGGCAAGGGGGGGCGTAACCAGTTCCCCCGCTGAAACCAGAAAGATATTGCTCCTGGATCCCTCCGCAACAAAGCCCTCATTAGTCAAAATCACCGCCTCGTCCGCTCCCCGCCGGAGGGCGTCCTGACACGCGATCTGAAAGAGGAGATGGTTTCCGGTCTTGTGACCGGACAGCGGGGACGCGGGATCAAGGCAAAAAGGAGACAGCACAGCCTTCCAGGCGACGGGCTGATCCGAATCATAAGGGGTAGAGCCGGGTCCCGCCGCAAACGCTGGATAGGGATCCGCGGTCACGACGGCGTGCCATTCCCCGTCCCGCTCGTAGCTTCCCCTGGCAGCCGTCAGGCGGATGCGAAGAGCCGTTTCCCCTCCGGCCAGGGCGGCCCCGGCCGTCTCCATGATTGCAGCCCGGAGATATTCCTTCGGCCACGGGGGATTGCTGAAGAAACCGAGGGTTTTCCCGGAAGCCAGCAAGCGTTCCAGGTGGGCGTCCAAACCGAAAATCCCCCGGCCATGCCAGAGCATGGTTTCAAAAAGGGAAAAGCCGTGGAGGAAAGCGGCGGCGCGTGGCCCCCATGCCCGGCCCGCCCCCGCAGAGCCCTCGCCCTCCCCGTCCGCGCCGATCAAGGCCCCGTCCATCCAGGTGGCCCGCACCCCTCGTCCCCCCTTTCGCCCTGAATGGCCCGCAGAAAACCCGCGGCCTTGTCCAGGGTTTCCTGAAACTCCGCTTCGGGGTCGGAATCGGCAACGATCCCGCCCCCGACCTGGAAATGAACCCGGCCGCGGTGCGCCACAAAGGTGCGGATGACGACGGAGAGATCCGCGCTGCCGTCGAACCCCAGATACCCCAGGGCCCCCGTATAGATCCCGCGCCTGGTGGGTTCCAGCTCATCGATGATCGACAGCGCCCGGATCTTCGGCGCCCCGGTGATCGACCCGCCCGGAAAACAGGCGGCGAGGGCTTGAACGGGGGTGATCCCCATTTTCAGGCGACCCTCCACCGTCGAAGTCAGGTGAAAGACCGTACTGTACTCCTCGCAGGCCGTAATCTCCGGTACATGAACCGTTCCGTACCTGGATACGGTCCCCAGGTCGTTGCGTTCCAGGTCTACGATCATGATGTGTTCGGCCTGATCCTTGGCGCTGGCCAGCAATTCCGAGCGAAACTCCCGGTCCTCGGCGGCGGTGCGCCCACGCGGGCGGGTACCTTTGATCGGCCTGGTCTCGATGCGATCCTCCTCGATGCGCAGGAAGCGCTCGGGGGACGAACTCCCCACCGCCAGTTCCGGAAACCGCAGGAAGGCTGAAAAGGGGGCGGGGCTGATGGACCGCAGGCGCCGGTACAGATCGAAAGACGACCCGGTCAGAGGGGCGGTGAAGCGCTGGGAAAGGTTGACCTGGTAGACCTCTCCGGCCGCGATGTATTCCTTCACCTTCTTCAGCGCTTCGAGGTAGGCCGGACGGGTGAAGTTGGAAACGAGTCCCCGGGGGGCGAGGGGCGTTTCAACCCCGGCTTCGCCTTCCC
>JACPQU010000160.1 GCA_016190305.1 Bacillota bacterium | reverse complement strand
CTGCGCTGGTTCGGGCGCATGCGTTCACCCGAGCGGATCCGCCGGATCCTTAGCCTGGGGGCCCTGGCATCGGGCTGCTTCATGGCGTTTTCGTTCGGCACGAACAACGCCGGGAACGTGGCCGCTCCTCTGGTGGGCGCCGGTTTCTGGAGCCCGGGAGCGGGGGCTCTCATATCGGGACTTTTCCTGGGCGCGGGAGCCCTCGTCCTGGGCGGGCGCCTGCTCGGCACTACCCGGGAGATCCATACCCTGTGCAGCATCAAGGCGGGGGTCCTCACGATCATCGCCGCCGCCCTGGTGATCGGGGCGTCGGCGGCCGGGATTCCCGTGCCCCTCGTCCAGATCGTCCCTGCCGGGGCCATGGGGATGACCTGCTGCCAGTCCGGCTTGAGAGAGACCGCGGGGAAAGAGGTGGTCCGCCGGATCCTCCGGACCTGGGCCCTCTCCCCGGTGGTTTCCATGGGGATCGTCCTGGCCGGCCTGCACTTGGCAGGGGCCGGCGCAGGGGTGGTTTAGCGACGAAAGACGTGCACGATCAGGAGCAGAGGCAATTTATAAAGGGGGACAAGCGTGTTGGAAGAGACCAAGGTAGATCAGAAGCTGGATTTGTCGGGGGAAGTCTGTCCCTACACCTTCGTGAAGACCAAGCTGACCCTGGAGGATATGGAGAGCGGAGAGGTCCTGGAGGTCATCCTCGACGCGGGGGAACCGGTTCTAAACGTCCCTCGCAGCGTGAAAGAGGAAGGACACAAGGTGATCAAGATCGAACGAATGAATGGTACTTTCAGGGTGTTGATCAAGAAAACCTGACCAGAATCGAATTACTTTTGCAAGTTCTGAAGTTTTGACGTGAGGGGTGAGCGAGGTCCGGCGCCGCCTCACCGTAGATAGAGAGCAAGGGGGTGGCGGCCCGGGTGGCCGGTCAGGAGACAGGCCGCAACCGTAAATCCTGGTTTGGATTTTCTTTTCCCATCAAGTTTTCAGTCCGTTCCTCGGGATTGGGCTGTTTCTTCTTCCGCGGATCCTTTTCGTGTCCCCTGAAGAGGGATAGGGGTCCCTTCCGCCGGGGGTGGTCGTTCTTTGGCTTACTCTCCGGGCTGTTTCTCTCCTCCTGGTTGTTCCTCACCGACGTGGTTCCACCGGCCGCCCTGGCCGCCTATCCGGCCATCCAGCTCGAAGTGGACAGCACGTCCGCTTATGTGCAGGGGCAACTCACCACCCTCGATGTTCCGCCTATGATCCGTAACGGCCGCACCATGGTGCCCTTCCGCTTCGTGGGTGAGGCCCTGGGCGCCACGGTCGGCTGGCAAGCCGCGGCGCGAAAGGTTATTTACGTTCGGGGCCAGACCGCAGTGGAACTGTGGATCGGGCAGCAGGAAGCCCTGGTCAACGGGATTCCTTACCAACTGGATGTGCCTCCCGCCATTGTCAAGGATCGCACCGTGGTTCCGATCCGGTTCATCAGCGAGGCCTTGGGGGCCAAGGTGCACTGGGATCCGGCGACCAGGCAGGTGACGGTGGCGGCGCCCGCTGATCCGGCAGGCGACGGATCGAGCGGGGGGACGGGCGGCACCGGTGGAAGCGGCGGTACCGGAGGTGCTGGGGACGGTACGGGGGACGGGGAGCCCGGGGGAGGAGGCATCCAGATCGGCGATCCGGGAAGCGGCGGAACCGGGGGCGGGCAAGACGGGACGGGCAGCCCCGGCGGGGGCCTCACCGGGACCAGGATCTACTTCACCAGCGAACGGGACGGGAACGAGGAGCTTTACGCCGTCCTGCCCGACGGCTCCGGGCTAACGCGGCTCACCGACCACGGGGCGGCAGATACGACACCCGCTCCGTCCCCGGACGGGACCAAGCTTGCCTTTCAGTCCAACCGGGACGGGGATCAGGAGCTTTACGTGATGAACTTCGACGGAACGGGGCTCGTTCAGCTTACCCGGAATACGGCCCAGGATCGCGATCCTTCCTGGTCCCCGGGCGGAGAGATCATCTTCGTCTCCGACGTTTTTCGCAGGGGAAGCTTCCGGATGTACACCGGATCCGCCGACGGGAGTATGATCTCACAGTTCAGCGACATCAGCCAGCAACTGGCCGTAGAAACCCTGGTCAATCCCTATGCGACCTACCTGTATGAGCCCGCCCAGCCCAAGTGGTCCCCCCTGGGGAACTCGGTGGCCTACATCACCTATGACAACCGAGGCGGTCTTGACGCCGACGGCCGGCCGGTGGACGCCGTCCTCAACATCTACCTGGCGGGCGCCGACGGAAGCAACCCCCGTCCGCCGTTGACCCCTCAGTGGGATCGGGTCGACGTGGCCTGGTCGCCGGACGGGAGCCGTCTGGCTTTTTCAGCGTGGCACCAGGGGAATTATGAGATCTTCGTGGTGAACATGGGCGGAACCGGCCTGTTGCGGCTGACCTACGATTCCGGTACCGACCGTTACCCCGCTTGGTCTCCGGATGGATCCCGCTTGGCCTTCGCGTCGAACCGCAGCGGCAACTTCGAGATTTATACGATGAAGACCGACGGAACAGGACTGACCCGCTTGACCAACGACCCCGCGGCCGATACCCGGCCGGCCTGGGGCCAGCTTCCAAGCCCGTAAACAGTCTGTGCTGTTACCTGCTCGGACCTGGTCCGGGGCCAGGGCCTGAACCTGGTCCACCCGGCCCACCCGGGCCATCCGGCCCTTCCTGTCCCATGCCGATCATGCTCGCGGCATCGAGTTCGATAACTGCCATTCCGTCCTTCAGGGTCAAGCTCTTCAGCGGGATGCCCCCCTCCGTGCCCGGTTCCGCCTTGAGCGGGAAGCGCAGGGAGCCGGTTTCCTTGTCCAGGACGAAAGGAGAGTCTCCTTGCTCCCCGGGCAGGAAACCCATCAAGAAGCTGATGGGAACCGGGATCCGGCCCGCCTTCAATTCCTTGAAGTTGATCGCAAGCTGGTCATCTACGACTGCGGCGTCGGCGGAGAAGCTGAGTCCGACCTCTCTGCCGGCGATTGTGGCGTTAACCGCGCCATCCAGTCCACCTTCCCGGATGTTGAGGCGCATCCCGGAGATGGTCTCGGCGGTATCCGGATTCCTCAGGATGTTCTGGGCCAGGAGGGAGTTGAGCTCCTCGTCGGTGATCTCCAGCTTGACGGGTGATCCGGGGGATTTTTGAATCTGGTCGCCTAGACCCTGGATCTTGCTTTCAAAGGACTTAACCGCCTCTTGCGAGACCTCCAGGGTCAGGTCGGATCCTCCGGCCAGGATGTTCGCCCTGGGCGCCACCAGCTTGGGAAGGCTGATCCCCACAATCGCGACGCCGATGATCAGCATCACCGTGAACAACCCGATCAGGGCCAGAATGTTCTTCGTCCAGCGGATTACCTGAACCATTGCGCCGGCACCTTCTTTCAAGACGATACCTTAGAGGCAATCCTTGCTGAAAGTCTGCCTCCCATTTCTCGGCAACCGGGTTAAATCCTGCGTGCCCACGTGAACACCGGGATCATCTGGCGGGAAAACTCCTTGAGGTGATCCCTAAAAGCGGCCGCCCGGGTATTGCCATGCTTTACATGGTCATGATATTGTCAAGGCGTCTGTATATACCGACTTTACATGCATTGCTCATCCACTCAGGTTTCTATCTTCTTCTGAAGTTGCAGGGTTCATTCAGTTCGCACTTGGGTTGAAACATTCGAGTTGCAGCTTCCCGATGAAAGGTGATGAGAAAAGATCATGTCAAGGCAATGGACAGTCTTGGTTGTTCTGGCTGGATTCCTGCTTGCTTATCCCCCGCTGGCCATAGGAGAAACCTGGCTCGATCCGGTCGAAGCGGCGGCGCCGGACTATATCAAAGATCATTGGGCAAGAACCCCGTTGATTGATTTCTACCGGATGGGCATCTTCACGGAGTATCCCTCGGAGCAGGAGCTTAGAACGCCGGTGAACAGGGGAAAGTTTGTCACCCTTCTGGGGGACGCCTACGGGTTGAAATCAGACGATTCCTTTAAATCTTTCAATGACCTGATGCCTGGAAGCGAGGTGAACGGCTGGGCCGGCGCCTTGCATCGGATAGGTGCGATCGGCGGCTATCCTGATGGAACCTTCAAACCGGAGCGTGAGCTCAGCAGGGCGGAGGTGGTGGTAATCCTGATGCGGCT
>JACPQU010000166.1 GCA_016190305.1 Bacillota bacterium | reverse complement strand
GGGTATCCGGACGGGACCAGGAACTTGCAGACGGAGGCCCTGGGCGCGAAGGAAAGACCCTCTATTGCCGCCGCGAGGGAGTCTGCCGCCATGCACCTGAAAGCCTCGAGCAGGTCCCCCTTCATGACGGCGAAACAGTTCAGCACCTCCGGATCCCCCGGCCGGACGTTGTACTCGATGAGCCGCAGCCCCCTTGCGGTGATCATGAACTGGCCGTAGAGGAACCCGCGGTAAGGGGTCCGGCAGCGGCGATCCAGCTCGCTTACCGTCTCCCGCATGATGGCCAGGGCTTCCTCCCGGGTCCCGGGATCCACGAAGGGAAGGAGTCCGTCCCGGCCGGCGATGGATCCCATGCCCCCCGTGTTCGGCCCCAGGTCCCCCTCCAGAAGGCGCTTGTAATCCTGCACCAGGGGGAACGGAAGGAGCTCTCCCCCTGCCACCAGGGCCTGCAGGGTGAACTCTTCCCCCTCCAGGAGCTCCTCGATGATCAGATATGGAAGTCCCCCGATGCCCTGGGCTAGGACGTATTCGGCGTAGGCGAGCGCATCCCCGGGAGTGGGGAGCTGATCCCCGCTGATCCGGACCCCGAGGCCCTCGGTCAGCCCTCCGGGCTTCACCGCCACCCGCCCGTCGAACTCGTCGATCGCCCGGGCCGCCTGGCTTCGATCCCTGCAGATCCGGAACTCGGGATTTCCGGGTATCCCGGCCTCCTGAAGGAGTGAGCGGGCGAAGGTCTTATCCGACTCGAGCCGGGCCTGGAGAGCGGTCGGACCGATCGCGGCGAGGCCGGCCCCCTGGAGCCGGTCGACCGCCCCCGCGGCCAGCGCCGTCTCGGTGCCCACGAAGACCAGGTCCGCCTTCTTTTCCCGGGAACAGGAGACCACCGCGTCCAGGTCGTCCTCGTCCCCCGTCACGATCTCGGCTCCCAGTTTCAACATCCCCGGGTTGATCCCGCCGGCGTAACTGATGATCCGGGCTTCCCCCGAAGCGGCCAAAGCCTTGGCGACCGCCAGTTCCTTGCTCCACTTTCCAACGATCAGGATCCGCATGTGATCACTCCCAAACGATGGTACTCCCGAGGTACTCCCAGGCGGCCCTCCAGCCGGGCGGAAACCCGCCGGGTCCCCGGGCCAGGCCGAGCATCGACCTGCTCCATCCTCGAGGCCGGTTTCAAAACCGGTTCCAGCCCCGGGTGACGGGGCTCTCCGCAGGGACCGGGGTTTTGACACCCCCAGGTCCCGGCGGTAGAAAGAATCATCCAAACGTTCACCCGACAGGTTCGCGATTTCAGGTCACAGCAGGCTGCATCGGAAAGCTGGGGCACACCAGAGGAGCCGATAGTTTTTTAAAAAGGAACCGATATTTTTCAAAACCAAATGCCGCCGGAACAGTTTACGCTTCGAACGACCGTTGGACGGCGGAACGGACCTTCAGTTAATAACCGGCGGCACGCGGATCAGGAACCCACCACCCGCAGGCGGTTTGCCGCCCGCCGGAGGGCCAGTTCCGCCCGGGCGAGGTCGGTATCGGCCGTTTGAGCCTGCAGGCGGCGCTCGGCGCGCTCCCGGGCTTTCCGGGCCCGTTCGACATTGATCTCCTCGGGGAGCTCCGCCGCGTCCGCCAGGACCACCGCCCGGTTGCCCGCCAGTTCCAGAAATCCGCCGCTCACGGCCAACGGGCGAAATCCGCCGCCGGCCTGCTTATACTTGAGGATCCCGATCCGGAGGGCGGCCACCAGCGGGGCGTGGTTAGACCAGATCCCCAGGTAGCCCTCCAGCCCGGGGACAATCAGAGAATCGGTGGTATCCTTCAGCACCACCCGATCAGGCGTGGCGATCTCCAGGGTAATCGTTCCGGACATTAGGCAACCTCACCTGCCTGCTCCGACAAGTTCCTTGCCCTTGCTCACCGCTTCGTCGATGGTCCCGACCATATAGAAGGCCTGCTCCGGCAGGTCGTCGTGCTTGCCTTCCAGGATTTCATTGAATCCCCGGATGGTCTCCTTGATCCCCACATAGCGCCCCTCGGACCCGGTGAAGGTCTCCGCCACGAAGAAAGGCTGGGAAAGGAAACGCTGGATCTTCCGGGCCCTGGAGACGGAGATCTTGTCGTCCTCGGACAGTTCGTCCATCCCCAGGATGGCGATGATATCCTGGAGATCCTTGTAACGCTGGAGCACCTTTTGAACCCCGCGGGCCGTCTCGTAGTGCTCGTTCCCCAGGGCCCTGGGATCCAGGATCCGCGAGGTCGAATCGAGCGGGTCCACGGCGGGATAGATGCCAAGCTCCGAAATCTGCCGGGAAAGCACCGTGGTCGCGTCCAGGTGGGCGAAGGTCGCCGCCGGCGCCGGGTCGGTCAGGTCGTCCGCAGGGACGTAGATGGCCTGCACCGAGGTGACGGACCCTTTCTTGGTGGAGGTGATCCGTTCCTGGAGAAGGCCCATCTCAGTGGCCAGGGTCGGCTGGTACCCCACGGCGGACGGCATCCGCCCCAGAAGCGCCGAAACCTCCGAGCCCGCCTGTACGAACCGGAAGATGTTATCGATGAACAGGAGAACGTCCTGTCCCTCCTGGTCCCGGAAGTATTCGGCCATGGTCAGCCCGGTGAGTCCCACCCGCAGCCTGGCCCCGGGGGGTTCGTTCATCTGCCCGAAGACGAGGCAGGTCTTGTCGATGACTCCCGACTCCTTCATCTCGCGCCAGAGGTCGTTTCCCTCGCGGGTGCGCTCGCCAACCCCCGAGAAGACCGAGACCCCGCCGTGCTCGTAGGCGATGTTCCGGATCAGTTCCATAATCAGCACGGTCTTCCCGACTCCGGCCCCGCCGAAGAGTCCCACCTTGCCCCCCTTGGCGTAGGGGCAGAGGAGGTCCACCACCTTGATCCCGGTCTCGAGCATTTCCGGGGTCGGCTCCTGCTCTTCCAGCGTGGGTGCCGGCCGGTGTATCGGCCACCGCTCCTTGGTCTTGATGGGCTCCAGGGTATCGATGGTCTCCCCGAGGACATTGAGCAGCCGGCCCAGGGTCTCCTTTCCCACCGGGACGAGAATGGGCTGGCCGGTATCCACGGCCTTGACCCCGCGCTGAAGCCCGTCGGTGGGTGCGAGAGCCACGCAACGTACCACATTGTTTCCCAGATGCTGGTGAGCTTCCAGGACCAGCGTGCGGGTCCCGCTTCCCGGGGCCGCGCCCCCGCCGGCAGCCTGATCTCCGTATTCCACTACGATGGAATTGTATATGGCCGGCAACTGGCCGTTGGGGAACTCCACGTCCACGACCGCGCCGAGCACCTGCAAGATCTTTCCCTCGCTCATCGGAACCAACCTCCCGGGCCGACGTTGAACCGCCTATTGAAACTTTTCTAGTGACCCATGCCGCAATGCTCTTACCCTATCGCAAAATCTCGGCATCCCTATCCCTTCAGGGCCTCAGCGCCGCCCACAATCTCGGAGACTTCCCTAGTGATGGCGGCTTGCCTGGCCTTGTTGAACTCAAGGGTCAGCCGATCGATCATGTCCGTGGCGTTGTTGGTCGCGTTCTCCATGGCCGTCATCCTCGCGCCGTGCTCGCTGGCCTTGGCCTCGATGATGGCGTGATAGATCTGAACCTCGAGATATCGCGCCAGCAGGATCTCGAGGACCCCCTCCGGCGAGGGCTCGTAGATGTATTCCCCTTCTCCCCCCGCCGCCGGCGACCGGGGAGCTTCCGACCCTTTCCCGTTCGTACCTTCCTGGGCGGCGGCGACCAGATCCTGGGTGATGGGAAGGAGCCGGGAGGTCACCACCCGTTGGGTGAGGGCCGAGAAAAAGCGCGTGTAGATGAGCACCACTTCATCGGTTTCGCCGTCCAGGTATGCTTTGCGCAACCGCCCGACCAGGTCCCTGGCCAGCTCCAGGTCGGCCTCCTCCCGCAGACCCGGGATCTGGACCGAGATGGGCGCTCCCCGGCGGGAAAGGGCGGCGATCCCCTTGCGTCCGACGGCGATCACCGAAGGCTCCCGACCTGCCCCGCGCGTTTCATCCAGGGCAGACAGGGTCCGGCGGACGACGTTCACGTTGTAGCTGCCCGCCAGGCCACGGTCGCTGGTGAAGGCGACAATGGTGACCCGGCGGATCTCCCGCGGCGCGAGGAGCGGGTGAACCGCCTGCTCCTCGCCCGTGACGACCCGCCCCAGAACCTCGCGGAGCTTGCCCGCGTAGGGACGGGCCGCCGTCACCCTGGCCTGCGCCTTAAGCAGCTTCGCGGCGGCGACCATCTTCATGGCCTTGGTGATCTGCTGCGTGTTCCGGACCGCCTTAATCCGGCGCCGGATGTCCCGTACCCCGGGCAACGGCCAACACCACCGTTTAACTAGAAGTTAGGTAAGGCCTGTACGCTCGGTGGAGCGCTGATTCTATACTTCAGGTCAAGCCTCAAACAGTAAAGCTGCTTCTCGGAGGTTGACTCAGGAGGCCCTCCCCACCAGGTTCCGAACCGCCTCCGGTTGCCCCTCAAACTCCTGCTTAAAATCGGTGATGATCCCTTTCAGACGTTCCACGATCTCATCCGTCAAGGCTTTTTGTTCGGCGATCCCCTTGAGCAGGTCGGGCTGCCGGGTCCGGAGGTGCTCCAGGAAACGCGCTTCGAACGCCGGTACCTGATCGAGTTTTACATCATCGAGGTACCCGTTGACCCCGGCGTAAATGACCGCCACCTGCTCCTCGACGGACAACGGCTGATATTGCCCTTGCTTCAGGATCTCCACCATCCGCTGTCCCCTGGCCAGCCTGGCCTGGGTCGACTTGTCCAGGTCCGAACCGAACTGGGCGAAGGCGGCCAGTTCCCGGAACTGGGCCAGGTCCAGCCGCAGCCGGCCGGCGACCTGCTTCATCGCCTTGATCTGGGCATCGCCCCCGACTCGGGACACCGAGAGCCCCACGTTCACGGCCGGCCGGGTGCCGGCGTAAAAGAGGTCGGACTCCAGGTAAATCTGGCCGTCGGTGATGGAGATCACGTTGGTGGGAATGTAGGCCGAAACGTCGCCGGCCTGGGTTTCCACGATAGGCAGGGCCGTCAGTGAGCCTCCGCCCAGGTCCTCGTTCAGCTTGGCCGCCCGCTCCAGGAGCCTGGAGTGAAGGTAGAAGATATCTCCGGGAAAGGCTTCACGGCCCGGGGGGCGCCTGAGCAGAAGCGACAGCTCGCGGTAGGCGCGGGCGTGCTTGGACAGATCGTCGTAGACCACCAGGGCGTGGCGCCCGGAATCCCGGAACTCCTCCCCGATGGCGCACCCTGCGAAGGGAGCCACGTAGAGAAGAGGGGCCGGATCGCTGGCGGTGGCGGCGACTACGATCGTGTAGTCCATGGCCCCGTTTTGCTCCAGGACCTGGACCACCGAGGCGATGGATGAGGCCTTCTGGCCGACGGCCACGTAAATGCAGGTTACATCCTTGCCCTTCTGGTTGATGATCGTGTCGATGGCCAGGGCGGTCTTCCCCGTGCCGCGGTCCCCGATGATCAGCTCGCGCTGTCCGCGCCCGATGGGAATCATCGAGTCAATGGCTTTCAGCCCGGTCTGCAGGGGCTCGTGCACCCGACGCCTGGCCACCACGCCGGGTGCCACCACGTCTATGGGGCGGGTGGCGGAGGCCTTGACGGGGCCCTTGCCGTCCAGGGGTTCTCCAACCGGGTTGATCACCCGGCCCACGAGGGCGTCGCCCACCGGCACCTGGACGATCCGGCCGGTGCGCTTGACCTCGTCCCCTTCCTTGATGTGGGTGTAGGGCCCGAGGAGAACGCAGCCGATATTGTCCTCCTCCAGGTTGAGAGCTATACCGAGGATCCCGCCGGGAAACTCCAGGAGCTCCATAGCCATGGCGGACTGAAGGCCGTAGACCCTGGCGATCCCGTCCCCAAGCTGGATCACCCGGCCCACCTCGGTGACCTCGATATCCGCCTCGTACTGCTCGATCTCCTTCTTGAGGATCGAACTGATCTCTTCGGGTCTCAATGTACCCGCCATCTAGCGGTCCACCCCTTCCTGCGACAGCTCGGCCCCAAGGAGACGGGACTTCAGCCTCACCAAACGGGAACGCACGCTCCCGTCGTAAAGGCGGTCTCCCAGCTTGACCACCACGCCCCCCAGGAGGTCCGGATCGATGACCTGCTTCAAGCGAACCGTCATCCCCAGCGCCCGGCTGAACCGGCCGGCCAGGTCTTCAAGCTGCCGCCCGTCCACTGGAACCGCCGATCGGACTTCGGCTTCCACGACCTTCCTAGCCTCATCGGCCGTCTGCCTGAACACGGCCAGGATCGCCGGGAGGTGGGCCTCCCGGCGCCTTTTGAGCATAATCTGCAAGAAAGCCCTGACGGTTCCGGAGATCCGGCCCTGGAACACCTTGTCAAGAGCCTCGAGTTTCCTCTCCGGGGAAATC
>JACPQU010000159.1 GCA_016190305.1 Bacillota bacterium | reverse complement strand
GGAGAAGGGCAGCCAGCACCCCCGCTCCGACTCCCAGGCCGCCTAACCGGGGAATCGGCCGGGGGTGAATCTTCAGATCACCGCCGGGGGGATCCATGGCTCCAAGCCTTCGGGCTAAAAAGACCGAAGCCCAGGTGCCCGCAAGGGCAACGGCCGCCGCCGGCAGGAAGAGAGCCAGAATCGGGGGAAATGGAGCACCCGTCACGGCGCGGGCCTCCCCCCCGTGGCCCTCTTTCCGGTGGGCCTCCCCCCGGCGGATTTCCCCATGACGGTCTGAGCTCCCGTGGGCCTGACCTTGCTTTCCGTCATCCTTCCGTTCGCCCGCTGCCGGCCTGCCGCCTTCAGGATCCCGTAGAACGATCCCAGCCCGTAGGACAGGTGGAGCAACAGGTAAAGAGGTGGTAAAGCAAGGAATGCCGCGGGCTGCCTTCTGACCAGCGCCTCCCGGGCTGAAGCCGCGAAAGCGGCGAAGCCGTACAGGGTCGCGGGCACTGCTGCCGGAAGCAAGGATCCGGCGGCGGCGCCCGCGAGCGAAAATATCCCGGCGGAAACGACGAACAGGAGCGGAACGTAGTGCCTGGGGCGGAGGGTATCCCTGCCTTTGCGAAGGGTGAGAATGTTCCAGCAGCCGTTGGCCGCCGCCTGCCTGCAGAAGCGCCGCAGCGACTCCGGCGCGGTATACCAGCTCCGGATCTCCGGGGTGAAGTAAATGGTTCCTCCGGCCCGGCGCAGGCGGGTGTTCAGCTCCAGGTCCTGATTCCGTACCAGTTCCTCGTCGAAAAGCCCGATCCGCTCGAACACCACCCGACGGTACGCCCCGTAGGCCACCGTATCGACCCACCCCGGACGGGCGGAGACGCGGAAACGGGCGTCACCCACCCCGAACGGAGAGGAGAGCGCTGCGGCGATCAACTTGGCCAGCCGGGTTTCCCCTTCGTGATGAAGACGGCCGCCTACACAGTCCGCCCCGGTCACGCCAAGCCAGTGGACGCTCCGGCTTACGAAGTCGGCGGCGGCCCGGGCGTGACCGCTGAAGATGATCACCACCTCGCCCCCGGCGGCGGCCATCCCCAGGTTCAAGGAGGAGGAGGTGGACCTGGACTTGCCCGTAAGGATGGTGATTCGTCCGGTCTCCTCCGCCAGCCGGTGCGCCAGGCCCGCCGTGAGATCGGTGGAACGGCTGTCGACGGCGATGATCTCGAGGAGCGCGGGGTCATAATCCTGTCCGCAAAGGGAGTTCAAGCAATCCTCGACATGCCGCTCCTCGTTGAACAGCGGGACGATGATCGATACCCTGGGGGACCAGAGCTTCACGAAGTACCTCCTTCAAAAGGAAAGCTGACCGGCGGGTATCTTCGCCGGTTGAACGCAAGGTGCCTGCCCGACATTAATCCAGCGGCGGATCAAGGTTTCGGCGGGACATGGCATGGCCCGGGTATACGGCTCATCCGCGTGGTTGCGGCTCCCCGCGGCCGATATCGCGACCGATATCCTGGTAGTGGCGGTAGCGGGTCAAGCGGACGGCCCACCGTACAGCCGGGTTGATCCAGCGATAGGTCGGAAGATCCCGGCGGCGGAAGCCCAGTTGTTCTTTATAGCGGTTCAGGGACGGCTTGGCGGCGAACAGGCCGAAGATCACGCGCCTCACGCCGGGGAGGGTCCGGCACCAGGAGCAAAAACTATAGATCAAGGCATCGTTCGGGGCCTCTTGAAGGTGGTCGGTGTGGCTCATGGCGGAGGTGATGTAGACACTGTCCACGACAGCCATGGCCCGAAGATAGGCGACGAGGCGGCGGCCCTTGAAAGCACCGTAAGTGAAGTAGCCGGGGCGGCCGAGGACCGAAGCGACCGAGCCTTCCCACCGGCGGCGATCGGTGTAATGGCTCCGGTCTCCCGACCAGCCCTGTCGCGCCAGGGCTGAAAGGTTGACCTCCAACCCTTCTTCGATGAACCAGCCGGCATCGTGCTCTTCCACCGGCCGGACCTCCACCCTGGAGAGGCCCTTACGCACCTGGTTTCGCTTTTTTGAGCCGAGGCTTTCCAAATCATAGCAGTGGAGATCCTCCAGGAACATCATGGGGAGAGCCGTGTTGGCCTCCGCCCATGACCCCACCCGGTGCTCGTAACCCAGGTAAGCGTGGCGGAAAGAGGGTCTGCTCTCTCCGGGCTTGATCTCCTTCAACAGGGGAACCGCCCAGCAATATCCCGGCCGGACCCTGGTCCATGCGACCCCGCCCGATTCGTGGGCCGGTTCGCCAAGGTCCCGCAGGCTCTGGATGTATTCCGCTTCGGATAGAACCTTGCCTGGGGGGAAAGACGTCGTGTTGGACCTCCCTGAAAACTCATGAACAAGCTTCTTTAAAAGGTCAAGAAGCCCCTTTCACTTCCCCTTTTTTTTACCGACAGCTGCGGCTTCCACCAGGGCCTCGGACACGCAGGTCAACTCTCCAGCGGTGATCCCGGGGAACATGGGAAGGGAAAGCACCTCCCGGCATGCCCGCTCCGCTTCCGGAAAGTTCCCTGGCCGGTAGCCAAGATTCCGGAAACACTCCTGCAGGTGAAGAGGCCACGGGTAGTAGACCGCGGTCCCGATCCCGCGCTGGGACAGCGCCTCCTGGACGGCGTCGCGGGCGGGGACCCGCACCGTGTACTGGTGGTAAACGTGGCGGCAGCCGGGACGCTCCATCGGGAGGACGATCTCCACTCCGGCCCGTCCGGACAGATCTCCGATCACTTCCCCGTACAGCGCGGCAGCCTCCCGGCGCTCCGCTTCCCATTCATCGATGCGCCGGAGCCTTACCCGGAGCAGGGCCGCCTGCATTTCATCCAGCCGGCTGTTCAGGCCCGGCTCGTCGTGGTAATACTTCCGGCCGGACTGCCCGTGGGCCCTCAGGGAACGGAACCGGGGCTCCAGGGACGGGTGGCGGGTGACCACCAACCCGCCGTCCCCGAAGGCCCCCAGGGGCTTGGTGGGAAAGAAACTGAAACAACCTGCGTCTCCGATCGCGCCGGCCGGCTTCCCCTGGTATTGGGCTCCCAGGGCTTGGGCGGCATCCTCGATGATGAATAGACTCTGTTCCACCGGCTCCCCCGTTACCCCCGGCCCGTAGCCGCCGTTTCGGGCGGAGCAAGCGAGGATCGGCTCCATGTCGCAGGGATGCCCGTAAAGGTGCACCGGGATGACGGCGCGGGTCCGCGGAGATAAGGCCTCGGTCATGCGGGCCGGATCCAGGTTGAAAGTGTCGGGAGCGATGTCGGCGAACACCGGGCGGGCCCCGGCCCGCACCACGGTGGTGGCGGTCGCCGCGAAGGTGAAAGGGGTGGTGACCACCTCGTCCCCGGGCTGGATCCCGAGGGCCAGCAGGGCGATGAGGAGCGCGTCCGTTCCGCTGGCCACCCCGATCGCCGCCGGCACGCCGATCCGCAGGGCCAGCTCCTGTTCCAGGAACCGCACTTCGGAGCCCAGGATGAACTGGCCCCGATCGAGCACCCCCTCTATGGCTTCCAGGAGATCGCGGCGCAAGGAGCGGATCATCCTCTCCGGGGTGAAAAGCGGAACCTGCATGCCGGATCCCTCCTCGTTCCTGTGAACCAATCTAAGTTGAATCCTCGGTGCGATCCTCAATCGATAGGATCCTCAATCGGATCCCTTGATCACGCCCAGCGGCTTGAGCCGGGCGACCTTCCGCGCAATTCCGGCCTCCACCACGGTGTCAGTCACCAGTTCAATATCCTTGTAGGCCGCCGGGGCCTCGTCCAGGAGATCCCGAACTTTAGCGTAACTAATCTCCACCCCGTCCATGCTCCGGAGGAACTGCTCCACCCCGATTTCCCGTTCCGCGGCCGAACGGGAACGGACGCGGCCGGCTCCGTGGCAGGCCGAGTGGAAGGTGTCCCGGGAACCATCCATCCCCACGAGGACGTAAGAGGCCGTACCCATGCTCCCGGGGACGATGACGGGGTGGCCGGTGGAACGGAAGGCCGGCGGATTCCCGGGGTGGCCGGGAGGCAGGGAGCGGGTGGCCCCCTTCCGGTGCACCAGGAGCCGCCTGCCCGCGTGCTCCTCGAACTTGCCGATATTGTGGGCCACATCGTAAACCTGGCGTACGCCGGTCGAGACGGCCCTCCCGAAGATCTTCCCGATCGCCTTCCGTACCATGGCGGTGATGAACTGGCGGTTGGCGAAAGCATAGTTGACGGATGACGCCATGGCCGCCAGGTACCGGCGCCCCTCGGGAGAATCGATGGGGGCGAAAGCGAGTCCGCGATCCGGACATGGCGGGCCCTTGCGCCTCCCCGCCTCGTGGAACTCCCGGATGTAGTCGGTGCAGACCTGGTGGCCGAAGGCCCGGCTGCCGGTGTGAATCATCACGGTGACGCCGCCGTGGCGGATCCCGAAATGCTCCGCGACGGCGTGATCCAGGACCTTGTCCACCTCCTGGATTTCAATAAAATGATTGCCGCCGCCGAGGGTACCCAGTTGGGGCTCGCCCCGTTCCCGGGCCTTGGATCCAACGGCTTGGAGATCGGCGCCCGGCACTTTTCCGTATTCCTCGGTTCGTTCCAGATCTTCTTTCGTACCCAGGTCCGCTTCGACCAGGGCCGCGGCTCCGTCCACAACCACCTGGCGGAGATTCAAGCCGGGAACGGCATCCTGGGCCCCCCGTTTCCGACCTACTCCCGCGGGAACGAGTTGCCGGATGGCGTCAAGGAGATCCCGGAGCACGGTCCCGCCCAGGTCGGATCGGGTAAGGCCGGTTTGAAGAAGGCGGACGCCGCAGTTGATGTCCATCCCCACCGCCCCGGACGAAACCACTCCCTGTTTCGCGTCGGTGGCCAGCACTCCCCCGATGGGAAGGCCGTAACCCTGATGCAGATCGGGGAGCCCGATCACCGGCCCGACCACCCCCGGCAAGGTGGCCGCCCTGGAAAGCTGGGCCAGGGACTCGTCCCGGTAAGCCCCCGCCAGAAGATCCGGGTGCAGGAAGAGCATGATCTCCACGGCCGAGGCCGGGGCGCTCCGAAGGCGGTAGCGATGGGTGCCGATCCTCTCCAGTTCCAAGGGACTTTAGATCATCCGTTTCCGTCCGGGCTTTTTCGGCCCGGGTCTATGCCGTCATGGACTTCTCCGTCCGGTCCTGAAAAACGTTTCGCCTCACCGCCCGGGAGATCCAACCGCCAGCTTTCCATCTCCCGAAGCATTTCGTAGTTCGTCAGGTCCAGGTGCAATGGGGTGACGGAGATGAGATTGCGGGCGACGGCGCCGGCATCCGTGTCGCACCCGTTCTCCAGGTCGACGAGTTCCCCGGCCAGCCAGTAGTAGACCCTGCCCCGGGGATCAACCCGGCAATCGAAAATGTTGGTGTATTCCCTCCGACCGAGACGGGTCAGAACCACCCCTGCAAGGTGCTGCCTGGGCAGGGAAGGAACGTTGACGTTGAGGATGGTGCCCGGAGGAAGACCGCGTCCGGCGATCCGGCCGAGGAGATCCACCGTAAAGTCCGCGGTCGCCGTGAAGTCCTCACACCGGTAATCGGCCACCGATACGGCGACCGAGGGGATCCCCGCCAGCATCCCCTCAACGGCCGCCGAGACGGTACCGGAAGCAAGTACGTCGGTTCCCAGGTTGGGCCCCCGGTTGATTCCGGAGACCAGGATGTCGGGTAGTTCCTTCAAAAGGGCATGAACGGCCAGCTTGACGCAATCCGACGGCGTACCGTCCACCGCCCAGCCGCTCACGTCCTCCACCACCGAGGGGATTTCCTGTACCCTCAGGGGATGGTGCATGGTGATCGCGTGCCCGGTGCCGCTTCGTTCCCGGTCCGGCGCCACCACCACCACCTCGGCGACGGCTTTCAGAGCTTCCGCGAGAGCCCGCAGCCCGTCGGCGAAGACCCCGTCATCGTTGGTGAGCAGAACCCGCATGATTACCCCCTAGAAAGTGCGTTTTCCCCTGACCGCCGTTTTCGCCTTCCGTTCCGGTGAAACCGGCGGATACGTCCCCAGGGGTCCGCTGATACCTTCCATCTTATAATAACCGTCCCCGGGCTACCACATCGTCGGTCCGGCATAGGTCTCACCATCGCAGGAAATATTGTTAGTGAGAAACTCAACCTGGAGGCGATCCCGTGTCTGGATTAAGGATATTGAGGATCAAGAAATGGTGCCTGTTCCTGCTGGCCTTAGCCGTCGCCGCGGCCTCTTACGGATGCCGCCTGGGTGGAGAACGGCGTCCGGCTCCGGAGGACAAGACTCCGGCCCCCATCGCCCGCCCCACGCCCAGCCCCGTCTCCCCGACCGGTGAGGAAATGGCGGAGAAGGCCGCCGAAACCGCAGCCTCGGTGAAAGGCGTGAAGAGCGCCTGGGCCCTGATCATCACGAATGTGGCGCTGATCGGGCTCGATCTCGAGGATGACGCCCTTCCCGAGGAGACGGACGAGATCAAGCGCGCCGTCGTGAAAAAGGTCAAAGACAATCAGAAGAACCTGGCGGATGTCTTGGTTTCAGCCGATCCGGACGCGGTCCGGAGGATCCGCCGGGTGGCCAACGGCCTTCAGCGGGGTGAACCATTCACCACCTTCGCCGACGAAGTGGCCCTCCTGCTGCGCCAGATGAAACCGGCCAGCACCAAGAGCCCGGAGCCCGAGAAGGTCGTCCCGGGCGGGGATACGAGGGACCGGCGCACCGGCGGTGGATCATCGGGCAAGGACTAGGTCCGCGGAAGGACTGAAGCGGAAGGATTGAAATAGAAACCCCTGGATTGCAAGAGGCCCCTCCGCCCCATCCGGCCGGCAGCGGTGGGACGGATGGGCCTCTTTACGTCCCCGCCAGACGCCGGGCACGCAAAGCAGCCTCCCTCCTGACCTCCGTCTCATCGAAGGTGAGGATTTCACGATCCCGCATAACCACCTTGCCGTCGATGATTACGGTGCGCACGTCGCCGGCCCTGGCCGCGTAAACAAGATGCGCGACCAGGTCATGGACCGGGGTCAAGTGCGATTGTTCCAGGTCGAACAGGACCAGGTCGGCGCGATAGCCAGGTTCGATCCGGCCCACCCGGCCCTCCCATCCCAGGGCCCTCGCCCCGGCGCCGGTGGCCATCTCCAAGGCCTGGTAGGCGGGAACAAGGGTGGGATCCTCGGCGATCCCCTTGGGGAGCAGGGCCGCCAGCCTGGCTTCCTCCAGGAGATCGAGATTGTTGTTGCTGGCCGCCCCGTCGGTGCCGAGGGCGACGGTGACACCCTCCCTCAGAAGCATTGGAACAGGGGCGATCCCGCTGCCGAGCTTGAGATTGCTGCCGGGATTATGGGCCACGGCGGCCCCCGACCGGCCCAGGATGGAGCAGTCCTCCCCGGAGACATGCACGCAATGCGCGGCCAGGAACGGGAACGGGCGAGCGCCTTCGCCATCGTGCGCGGCGGTTTCAGCGGTCATGGGTTCCGGCCCTCCGTGAGCATCCAGCAGGCCGGCCGCACGCACCACCTGGACCGGGGAGCACCCGTGGATCCGGAATGACTCCTCCACCTCGAAACGGGTCTCCGAAAGATGAATGTGGATCCCGCAGCCGATCCGCCGCGCCTCCTCCCCCACCTTGCGCAAGAAATCCGGCGGGCACGTGTAGGGAGCGTGGGGTCCGAGCATGACGTCCACCCTTCCTCCCCCCGCCCCCCGCCAGCGATCCACGAGTTCCCGGCTCTCCCGGAGGGCCTTCTCGGCCCCCGGCAGGATCCCGATGAGCCCGCGGGAGAGGCTGGCCCGGATCCCGGATTCCACCACCGCCTGGGCCGCCTGCTCCATGAAAAAGTACATGTCGGCAAAGGCGGTGACCCCTCCCCGGATCATCTCGGCGATGGCCAGCATCGTTCCGAAGTAGACATCTTCGGCCTCGAACCGTGCCTCGATGGGCCAGATCCGCTCCTCCAGCCAGGTCTTCAGGGGCAGATCATCCGCGTAACCCCGGAAGAGGGTCATGGCGGCGTGGGTGTGGGCGTTGATCAAACCGGGGATCACCAGGTGACCGGAGGCTTCGATGACCTCCGGTTTGAACTCGTCTCCGCCGCCGGCGGGCGCGTGATGATTCGACGCGACAGCTCGTAAGGGTTCGACCTTCACGATCCTGCCGTTCCGGATGGTGATCTCACCCCGATCGATGACCCTGCCGGTTCCGTCCATGGGGAGGATCGCCGCTCCCCTGATGATCAAGTCGCTCATCTCCAAGCATCCCCTCCTTGCAGGCCGGTCAGACTCTCCCGAAAAGGCGGGCGGGCCACCCCGGCATCGGTGATCACCGCCGTGACCAGGTCCGCGGGAGTGACGTCGAAGACCGGGTTGAATACCTCTACTCCCTCAGCGGCCACGCGGCGACCGGAGAAATGGGTGACCTCCGGGGATGGCCGTTCCTCTATTGGGATGAGGGTCCCCTCCGCCAGGCTGAGGTCGATGGTGGAGCGGGGAGCGGCCACGTAAAAGGGGATCCCGTTGGCCCGGGCCAGAACGGCCAGGTTATAGGTTCCCACCTTGTTGGCCGTATCGCCGTTGGCGGCGATCCGGTCGGCCCCCACCACAACCAGGTCGACCCTCCCGGACCTGATCACGATCCCGGCCGCGCTGTCGGTGATCAGGGTCACCGGGATCCCATCCCTGACGAGCTCCCAGGCGGTCAACCTTGCCCCTTGGAGGAAAGGCCTGGCCTCGGTGGCGTACACCCGGACCTCCTTGCCGGCGTCCCT
Organism: Bacillota bacterium; assembly: GCA_016190305.1. Classification (GTDB taxonomy): domain Bacteria; phylum Bacillota; class JACPQU01; order JACPQU01; family JACPQU01; genus JACPQU01. The sequence continues at coordinate 5,758 of JACPQU010000159.1, read as the reverse complement.
CGCCGCCCGGATCACCCCCAGGGCGGTGCCGAACTCGGAGGTGGCCAAGGCCCCGGCGTTGCAATGGGTCAGGATCGCAGCCCGTGGGGGAACCAGCTCTTGTCCGTGTGCGCCGATGGCCCGGTTGGCGGCGGCGTCCTCCCCGGCGATGCGGCCGGCCTCGGCGATCAGTGCCCGGGTCAGGCCCCGGGCCGGACCCCCACTCAGGCCCCGGGTCGGAAACCGGCCCTCATCCTGAACGACTTCGCCGGCGCCGGTTCCCGGATCCCTTCGGGCGGCTGCCAGCATCCGGTCGACCGCCCAGGCCAGGTTGACCGCGGTGGGCCTCGTGGCCTTCAGGGCCCGGCCCACCTCATCAAGGTATTCCAGCACCCCGGCGTCGAACCCGGAGGACTCGTGCTCCGCGGCGGCCAGCGCGAGGCCGTAAGCGGCGGCCAAGCCGATGAGGGGCGCACCGCGCAGCTTCATCTCCCGGATCGCTCCGGCCACCGCTTCCCAGTTCCGGCACTCCAGAAAGACTTCTTCAAGGGGAAGCTTGGTCTGGTCAATGATCCTGACCCGATCCCCCATCCACTCCAAGGCTCGCATTGAAGATCCCCTTTTCTCCCGCCGCGGAACCGCACCGGCAGTTCCCGGCCGGCGGCAGGGTATCGACGGCCCTCCCGATCAGGGCCCGGATCTGCTCCAGGTTGGCCTGCATCACCTCGACCACCTCCCGGTGGGTGAGGATGGTGGGTGAGATCCCGGCCGCGAAGTTGGTCACCAGGGCCACCGACGCGTAGCAAAGCTCCGCCTCCCGGGCCAGGACGACTTCGGGCACCCCGGTCATCCCGACGAGGTCGCCGCCGGCACCCCGAAAGAAGGCGATCTCCGCCGGGGTCTCGAAACGCGGCCCTTCGGTGCAGACGTATGTTCCGGCCGGGTGCGCGGTGAGGTCCAGGGAAGCGGCGGCCGCTCCCAGGTGTTCCCGGAGGGCGGGGCAGTAAGGTTCGGTGAAATCCACGTGCACCACCCCGCCCGCTCCGTCGTGGAAGGTGGCGTCCCGCGACTTTGTAAAGTCCAGGAACTGATCCACCAGCACCAGTTCCCCCGGCTTCATCTGGGGGTTCAGGGACCCGACCGCCGAGGAGGCGATGATCCACCTGACCCCCGCCTTCCGGAGCGCCCAGATATTGCCCCGGTAATTGATCCGGTGGGGAGGAACGGTATGCCCGCGGCCATGACGGGCCAGGAAACAGACCTCCCGAGGCCCTCTCCGGCCGAAGAGGATCTCCACCTCCCCGTAAGGCGTGGGAACGATCCGGGTCTCCGCACCCTCGAGGAAGCCGGGATCGTAGACCCCGGTCCCGCCGATGATCGCGAGCCGGGCCGGCCCGCCTTCTTTAACCGTTACCTCCTGCGCCGGTCGGCCGCCCCGCGAATGGCCATCCGGCGAATGCTCACCCGGCGAATCCTTTACCGGGGCGCCGTTCTGATCATCCACCTTGATCACCGCCTCCTGACGTCACGCCCGCGGGCGGATATAAACGGGGTTGGAGAAGATCCATGGTCTCGGGCGCCTGAAACGAGTCCGGTAGACCTCCAGGCGGTAAACCCCGGGGCCGAGCAGGGGGAATTCAAGGTTCGTCCGAACCAGGGGCCTGCTGCGGCGGCGTCTTTCTCCGCGCCCGCGCTGAGTGTCGTTCCCGCCTTCGCCCCCGCCCTCGCTGCACCAGCGGCGGACCATGCCGCCGTCCTTGATCAGGACGGCCTGCGCGGGCAGCGGGATCATCCCTCTAAGGATCATCCCCGGTTCGAAGGGCGCCTCCTCCCCCATCGCCGCGGTCTCCCCGGAGGCGCATTCCAGCCAGAAGCTGAAGCCGGACGGGTCACCGGATCGGTGATCGGCCAGGTAACATCGACCGGACGCCAGAGCTTCCAAGATCAGGTTCTGATCCCTGGAGAGGTCGCCGCACAAGGTCTGACGGGTCAGAAGGTGGGTGTTTACCGTCCCCAGCATGTAGCGATAGGGGAAGACCGTGGCCGTCAGCGGGCCGAGCCGGATTTTCAGGGCGTGGGCGTCGATCCCGCCGACCCCGGTAATCCTCCGGCGGAGACCCAGGAGATCCCAGCGGGCCAGCGATTCGGCGGGCGGCCCGGCGGCAGCCAGGCCGGGAAACAGGTAAGCCGAGATCACCTTCGGCAAAGTGTCCAGGCCGGCCGACCAGGATGAGAAGAAGTTCCAGACCTCCATACCGGTGAAGCCGTCGAGGTCCCACCGGCGCCATGGATAACCAGGGCTGTTAAAGATGGGTCTTGGCTGGTCGTCGGGGTGCGCCAGGAACCCGATCCCCCCCTGTTGCCCGGTGTCTTCGATCATGTCCGCCGGATTCCGCCGGGGGACATGATCGATCCCCATGGACAGCAGGTGATTTCCTTCCTGCCCCGGAGGCGACACCTCGGTGCCCACCAGGACCAGCATCTTTCCGCCGCTGGATTTGCGACCGTACCAGCCTTCCGCCCCGGAGGCCTTCCCGTCCAGGTTGTTGTGGTCCGTAAGGATGATGTAGTCAAGACCGGTTTGCAGGGCCGCCGCGATGACTTCCCCGATGGTCCCGCTGCCGTCGGAGTAACGGGTATGAATATGGAGGGCTCCCCGGTGATCATAGAACCGGCTCGAGAAATGGCCCGGCTCCGCCCCCGGGCGGGACGACCCGGGCCCATCCTTTGCATAGGTCAAATCCCCAGCCCTCCCGCGCCCTATCTTCCACGGTCCAGGTGCTTTTCCTCTTCTTCGGGCCATTCCTCTTGCGACCAATCCTCTCGCGGCGCGGAACGCTTTTCCCCTCCCAGGAACGGCAGGATCGGCTCCAGTGCCTGTCCGGGACCCAGGACGGGGGCGAAAAGATCTCCGGCCTCCCGCAGGCGGTCCCCTACGGTCCGAAGGTTATAGGCTGGAGGGGCGCCGCCGGATTCCAGTTCATCCCAGCGAAGCGGAACCGAGACGGTGGCGGCAGGAACGGCCCGGGGGCCGTAGACCGTCGAGATCGTCTTCCCGGCCACGTTCTGAAGGTAATCCAGGTAGACCTTGCCTTCCCGTTTTCGCACGTCCCGCACGAGGGTGGTGAACTGCGGAAAGGCTTGCTGAACCAAGCGGCAGGCGAAATGGACGAACTCCCGCACCGTTTCGTAGGTGTATCGGGGGATGAGGGGTACGTATACCTGCAGCCCGGTGGCCCCGGAGGCCTTGGGCCAGCCCCGGAGCTTGAGCTCGGAGAGGGCTTGCCGGATCACCAGGGCCGTGCGCCGGGTCTCGTCCCAGCCCGAGGGCGGCATGGGGTCAAGATCGAAGATCCCGAAGTCCGGATAATCCAGGGTGGAAGCGCTGGAGAGCCAGGGGTGAATCTCGACGGCGGCCTGGTTTCCCAGCCAGGCCAGGGTTGCCGGTTCGTTGCAGATCACATAGTCGATGACCCGCTCCTTGTGGGCCACCGGGAAGGTGGTGACCCAGTCCGGGGCATGGTCCGGGCATTGTTTCTGATAGAAATCCTTGCCCTCGATCCCGTCCGGAAAACGCCTGATCATGAGGGGCCGGTCCCGCAGGTGAGGCAACAGGTAGGGGGCCACGGAGACGTAATACTCGATCAGGTCGGCCTTGGTGAACCCGGTGACGGGCCACATCGGCTTCTCCAGGTTGGTAACCGCCAGGCGCCGCCCCGCGACTTCCACCTGGCTTTGGCTCCGGCGGGTACCGGCAGGCGGCACGCGGGGCTACCCGGTCTTCCTGGCCCGGAGCGCCTCGGTGCGCTCCACGCTCTGGCGTAGCGCCTCCAGGAGGTCGACGACCTTCGCCGCCTCGGGCTCCGGAGCGACATGCACTTCCTCGCCCGCCACCTTGGCCTCGATCATCGCCAGGAGCTCCGTCCGGTACTCGTCGTGGTATTTGTCGGGCACGAAGGGGCCGGCCAGGTTCTCCACCAGGTGTACCGCCAGGTCCAGCTCCCGATCCTGCACCGGAACCTCCACCGGCAGCGTGGGGATCTGCTCCGTCGGCCGCACCTCGTCCGGCCAGAACATGGTCTCCAGGGCCAGCACCGGGCCGAAAACCCGGACCGTGCAGAGGTGCTGCTTTTCCCGGATCACTACCCTAGCGATCGCGATTTTCCCGGTCCGGTCCATGGCCTGGCGCAGGAGGTTAAACGCCTTGCTCCGCGGTTCGGCCGGCGACAGGTAGTAGGTGCGATCGAAGTAAATGGGATCGATCTCCTTCAGGTCGACGAAGTCCACAATGTCGATGGTGCGGGTGGCCTCCCCGGGGATCTTCTCCATGTCCTCCTCGGTGATGGTGACGAAGCGTCCCGGCTCGTACTCGTACCCGCGCACGATCTCCTCCCAGCCGACCTCCCGCTTACAGGTCGGGCAGACCCGTTGATACTGGATCGGGGTGTGGCATTCCTTATGGAGCTGGCGGAACTTCACCGTCTTGTTCTCCGTCGCGGTGTACAGGCTGACCGGGACGTTCACCAAGCCAAAACTGATGGATCCTTTCCATAGGGTGCGGATGGGGATCACCTGCCAGTCCGGCGGCACCTCAAAAATCCCCCCGGGGCACCCGTCTGGTGTTCCCTCCGGGCAATCATCGAGGTGCCAAACTGTGTAGACTCGTCATGGATTAAGACGCATCCGGACTAGTGTAGGTACCGGGAGGCTCTTGTATTCAGCGGGGAAAAGGGAGCATGGCGGTGACGATCTCTTCGCCGAGGGGATCACCGGCGACGGCCCAGCCATCATCCCAGATCACAGCGGATTGTCCCTCGAAACCGAGGCCGAAAAGGCTGCCGACCATCATCGGGTTGACGGCATAGGCGAACCGGTCGAGAACGCCGGTCCCGGCGGTCAGGGTACCCTCGCCGTTCGAACCGTCCCAGCCTTTACCGGCCTCGGCGGTCGAGCCGCGGGATCCCGCCGGGGCGCTCGATCGATCGGGGCTGCTGAGTTCGCCGCGAACCGCGTTGTGCGCCCCCCGCAGCCAGTCCTCCTGCTGTTCGGCGGTCCACGCCTTCGGGTTGGCCGAGGGTTGGACCAGGATCCGCGCCCCCAGTTCCAGAAGCCGCCGCCGAACCGGCAATTCGAAGGCATCCAGGCAGACGGCCGTCCCCAAACGGCCCGCGGAGGTATCAATGACCCGCAGTTCCTCCAGGGTACCGGGAGAAAGGTCGAGCCCCCCCGGACCTTCGAGATCCAGAAGGTTAACCTTCTTTTGCCATCCCGCCAGGCGGCCGTCGGGTCCGAAGAGGAAGGCGATGTTATAGACCGCGGCGGGATCCGGGCTTCTCAGGGAAGACTCCTGCCGGTAGGAACCTTGGTGGCCAGAGCCCACGCGGCAGGGGTCCGGGCTGGGGATCACCCATTCCGGCAGGCACGCGCTGCCGGCGGCGATGTAATACCCGTAGTCGCGGGCGGCCCCGCGGAAGACGTCGAAGTAAACACGGGCCGTTTCGCGGGCTCTGACCAGCATCAGGGCCCGTACCCAGCCGACGCGATGGCGGATCCTGGTCATGAGCACCTTGGGAAGGTGCTTTCGCGCCAGCCTGGCGATCACCCGGTCCAGAGGCACGGAGTCCTCCTCTTCGGGCCGGACCACGCCCGTACCGCAGAGGAAACAGGGGGTTCCCACATCCTCTGGAAAGGCGACCAGCGTGGGGAGGCCCGTCTCCACCGTCCGCCGGACACCGTCCAGCAGGCTTCTCACCTTCGCCTGGAAGGATGCGGCGTCCCG